>CAZRUB010000015.1:0-14982 GCA_964603185.1 uncultured Ruminococcus sp. | reverse complement strand
AGCGTTAAACAAAAAAATCAGAGGTCCACTTTTCTGGGTGAACCTCTGATTTTTTCGGGCGTTTTTTTACAGCCCCTTTTTCGGCATTAATTATTCTGCTTCGAAGCCTTCAACGTATTTCTCGTTGAATTCCCGAGCTTGAGCCTTAAGGCTTTCGGTGTTCTCCGCAATGTGAGTTGCAACCGCCTTGCCTGCTCTCATATCCTGAAGGAAGGTATTTCCCACAGCCCAAACGTTCTTATAGAATATTCTGGGAAGGAAGTATGCGTTTTCAAGAGTTTCCTCCCAAATTGCGAAATCTTCTTCCGTCATATTGGGCTTATAGGTTTCCTCCGTTACCATGTTCGACTTAGAGTCGGTCATGTAGCATGCGAGCATGAATGCGCAGGGGAGCTTTGTTTCGTCAACGCCTGCGGGGAAGAGGAAGTGCGAATCCGTAAGGTAGGAGCTTATGCTGCCGTCCTTGTTCGGGAAGTTGATATATCTTATAACATCGTTTGTTTCCTCCGTAAGCTCATCCTTTATAAGGTTGGGCATAACCTCGTCACGCATGATGACGCTTCTTCCGGATACCTTACCGCTTCCGGCGTAGCTGTACTGGGGATTGGTTACAAGGTCGCCCCAGAAGCTGAGCCACTCAACATTCTCCGGAGAATCATATGTAACGGTAACCTGACCTATTTCGTCATTCCATGTGGACATATATCTGCCCGCGGTATGAGGACGTGTTACAACGCCTCTCGAATCAGCACCGAGAGCGGCCGCCTGCTTATTGATTTCCTTATAGGCGTCCATATCCCACTTACCCTCTTCGTAATACTCATAGGGAGTCTTTATTCCGAGCTCCTTCATCCAGGTTTCGTTGTACGCAAGGTACCATGTTTCCTGCATGGGAAGCGAGCTTACGCCGTAGTATTCGCCGAGCCACTTTGTGCCCTCAACGGTAAGCTCATCGATCATGTCGTTATTGTCAAAATCGATATATTCCGTAACGGGTGTGTAAAGCTCCTCCGCGAAGGTTAACGGGAATACGGATATTCCGAAGCAATACTGAACCTCCCAGGGATCGCCCGCAAGGATTGCGGCTACAAGGTCATCACCCAAGCCGTCGCCGCCGCCTACCATGAAGCTTACGTTTGTGCCGTATTCCTCAGTGAATTTGTCAGCCCCTGCCGCAAACTCATAGTTTAACGGGTCATCGTTAAACAAGCGGTAGCCCGCAACTCTGATTTCCATGTCGCCCCAGTCTTCTGTGTTGAAGGTTACCTTACCGCAGCCCACAAAAGATGCAAGAACCGCAAGACAAGCAACCAACGCAATGATTTTTTTTGCCATTTTTTTCTCCTCCATATTTTTTATTCCCTCTCGGGTTAACAGGTTCCGTTAATGCCGCCGGAACACTAAGTTGGTTTTATTATATACCAAAATCGCCCTTCGGTCAAGAGCTTTTTTTATTTTTACACATTAATATTGATTTATTTCAAAAAAGATGATAAAATCATACTATAGCTTATTTGGGAGTTGATTTTTTTGAGAATGAGAAAAAGAGCGCATCTGTCCGAACGTATCGGATCGTGCGCGGAGCTTATAATCGATAACGCCGAAGCTCTTTCGGCCTTCGCCGACGGCAGTCCGCTTCACCTTGAAATCGGCTGCGGCAAGGGCGGCTTTATAACCCAAACCGCGCTTAAAAACGCCGATATACCCCACCTCGCGGTGGAGCAATGCGAAAATGTGGCTATACTCGCCGCGGAGAGTGCGGCGAAAATGCAGCTTTCCAATCTTCGGTTCGCAATGAAAAACATCGCCCTTTTGGCCGATCTTTTACCGGAGGGCTCCGTTTCGAGGATATATCTTAATTTTTCGGACCCGTGGCCGAAGAAAAAGCGCGCCAAGCGCCGTTTGACGCATCCGGATTTTTTGAGGCTTTATTCGCGCTGGCTTGCGGAGGACGGGGAGATTTTTTTCAAAACCGACAATGCGCCGCTTTTTGAGTTTTCGTTGAACAGCTTCGCATCGGAGGATTTCCTTTTGTCAAACATTACGTTTGATTTGCACAGAAGCGATTTCGAAGGCAATATCATGACGGAATATGAGGCTCGCTTCACCGCGGAGGGAAAGCCCATATACCGTTTGGAGGCAAGAAAAAGAAAGCATTGTTAGCCGATTCGGCCTTCCCCTTTGAAGGGAAGGCTTTTTTTGTGCATCAACAATTTTCGTCGGCCGTCATTTTCAAAAGGGCGTTTATCTCATTTTCCGACGGCGGAAGTGTTCCGTTTTTAAGGCACGCGGCACTTCCCGCCGCGACCGCAAGCCTCACCGCGCCAAGCTCACCCTCGCCCTTCACCATCCCGTAAATGAATCCCGCCGTCATACTGTCGCCCGCGCCGACGGTTGAAATGGGCTTTATTTTCGGCGCTTTGACGCCGAAGGTACTCGCTCCGGAAAAATATGCTCCGCCCGCGCCGAGGCTTATCAAAACGTTTTCGCATCCCGCATTTTTCAGCGCTTGCGCCGCTTCCCTTTCGTTTTTCCCGAACGCAAGCGCTTCCTCTTCATTCGGCTTTACAAGCCACGGCTTGATTCTCTCTGTCTCGGACAGTCCGAGGCTTTTTGAATCCAATATGATTTTTATTCCCTTAAGCGACGACAAAATTTCCGATATTTTTTCCTTGCTCGCTCCCAACGGCAGGCTTCCGGAAAAAACAAGTATGCTTCCCTTTTCCAAGCTCTCCGCAATGCTGAGGAGAAAAGCTTCCGCTTCGCCGCTTTGCGTGCAAAAGTCTGTGCTCAGCCTTGTTTCCCTGCCGTTTTCCTCGCGAAGCGTTATATTTTCGCGAACGGCACCTTCGGTGAAGCGGGGAATAAGCGGCAGTCCCTCTCCTTCCGCAAGCGCGATGAATTTTTCCGCGTTTTCCTTGCCCAAAAGCGCAAACGCTTTATTCTCCGCACCCAAGGCCGAAAGAGCTCGTGAGGTATTGATTCCCTTCCCGCCGATGAAGCTTCCGCACGGCTTCATCCTCATCTCCGTTCCGGGAGCCAAGGCCTTCACCCGACAGTAAATGTCAAAGGCCGGATTAAGGGTAACCGTAGCAATCAAAAAACCGCCTCCTTAAAAATGCTTTCGAAGTAACAATATTTTTCTTTTTCAGCACATTCGCGCCGAAAATGCCGAAGCTCACGCCTCGGCATTTTTTTATTTTATTTTAAGCTCAAACAAAATTCCGTAATGGTCGGAGGGGAAGCCGCCGCCCGGCATATCGTAAATAACCCTTGAGTCAACGGGGATTACGCCCTCGTTTATAAAGCAGTAATCGATATGGTCACCCGTATGCGCAGGGTCATAATTGTGAAACGTGGTGTTAAAATCCCTCACGGTTTCCGCGTTCACATCCCGATAAAGCTCCGTCATGCGCTTATACGCCGGCGCCTCCGGCTTCATATTGAAATCCCCGGTGATAAATGTGGGCTTATCGGAAATTTCCCTGTTTTTCTTTGCCATAAGCTCAACGCTTTTTATCTGGTTTTCGTCGCCGAATCCGAAATGAGTGTTGATAAACAAAAATTCCTTGCCGCAGGATAAGCATTTCAGCGTTGCATGGGTGCAAATCCTGTAGCAGTTCCAATCGTCCCACCCGCCGGACTCCTCCTCAGGCGTATCCGAAAGCCAAAAATACCCTTTATCCGAGCACGAGAAGCCTTCGCGGCGCCAAAGCACCGGCGTAGACTCCTTGTTATCCTCCTTACGAAATTTATTGAAAATTTCGTATTCGCCGCCCCAATACTCTTCAACAATCGAAAGCCATTTCGGAGTGCATTCCTGAAACCCGATAACGTCGGGCTTTATTTCGTCGATTATCTTTTTCAGGCGCGGCGCCCTTTCGTCGATGGAATTCCCGTTCGGGTCATCATTAAATCTTAAATTAAATGTCAATACCTTCATTTTTCATGCCCCTTTCGCCCGTTTGCCTCAAGTATAGCACAGGCATTAAGGCTTGTCAAGCACCAAGCTCCTGCTTTTTGCCGAGTCTGCGCCAGTTGAAAAAGCCGTAAATATCATTGGCCAAAAAGGCGACAAAGCACACCGTCACCGCAATATATCGCGGGCTTTCCAACGACGCCAGCGTCCACAAAGCAATCAGCACAACATCATTTGCCGCATACCCCAGCGAAAAATACGGGCTTCGTTTATAGGTAAGATACACCGCCACAAAGCTTGTGGTCACCGATATCGTGCTCGGCACGATATTTGCCGTATCGAAGGCCTCCAGCACAAAGTAAAATACCGCCGTCACCGCCAATGCCGAAGCCGTCATGACGATACAGTCCTTTTTCTTTAAGGAGCGGTTTATGCGCACCTGGCTTTTTTTCCCTTTGTACGGATTTTTCAGCCACGAAACCAGTGCGAAGACCGACATCGGCATCGTCATTCCCAGGTAGGTCAGCATCTCTCCGTAATAGGCGAAGCTGTAGGAAATTATACCGTAAAGCAGGCTGAATACAACCATCAGCACCTGCCCTATCGGATTGCCCTTTGCGTTCATTATTATCGCGCTGACGCCGATTAGCGATGCCGCGAGCGTTAAAAAGCCTTCTCCGTCCCATAAAAGAAACGCCGCCACAATGACCGCCGCGGAGGAAAGCCAAAGGCAAAGCTCCGTTCTCGTAAAATATTTTTTCATAATAACCATCTCCATGCTGTAAAAGTAGTAGTTTTTTAGGTTCCTCTCCAAGAACCGCGATATAATCCGCCTAACCGAATCAAAAAAATAAGCACCCGTTCGCACATCTTCTAAGACCTAACGATGTGCAAGCGAATGCTTTCTGCCCGGTGGCAGTGTTATTTAATTAATTTCATTATAGAAGCAGTGAACGATTTAGATGCCACTGTTTTCTTGATTTTTCTTTGCAGTTGTTATTGATGAAATGAGTAATTTTCTGATTTTACTGCATTTATTATACATTACTTCATACCTATCCTCAGTAATTATTTTTGGTTCTTTAAATATTTCCAACCAATAATCACTTTCATAACTTTCTCCAATAAATGATTTGACAACTCCGTTGTCATGATTTGGCTTCGCCATGATTTCTCGCTTCGCTCCATGATTTGAATTGCCTTTTATGCACCGATAGGTGCAATTCGTGAGCCGCAAGGCTCAATTCATGAAACCACAGGTTTCAATTCTTGCCGCAGGCAATTCATTGATTTCAAGCATAGCTTGAAATCATTATACCATATTTTCACGCGTATTGCAAGCTTTTTCTATAACTTATTTTACGCGAAATTCTCCTTGCCCTTCGTCCGATTCTCCTGTTGTTACTCACCGCATATTTCATCGATTTTTCTTTTTTCCTCATCCGTGAACGAGGTATTGGCAAGGGCGCGTACATTTTCTTCTATCTGCTCCGGCTTGGAAGCACCGATAAGCACACTTGTCAGCGCCTCCTCCTTAAGAAGCCAGGAAAGCGCCATCTGCGCCAGGCTTTGCTCACGCGATTGTGCAATCTCGTTAAGCCTTCGAATTTGCGACATGCGTTCCCTCGTCAGGCCGGAGCTTTTTAAGAATCTTCCGTCCGTTTTTATGCGGCTGTCCTCCGGGATACCATTTAAATATCTGTTCGTCAAAAGCCCCTGCGCCAGCGGACTGAAGGCAATAATGCCTTTTCCGCATTTTTCCGCGCTTTTCTTAAGACCGTTTTTCTCAATTGTTCTGTCCAGCATGGAATAGCGGTTTTGATTTATTATAAAGGGGCAGTGAAGCTCCTCCAAAATTTCGGCCGCGCGCTCCATTGTTTCGCCGTTGTAATTCGAAAGACCGACATAAAGCGCTTTTCCGCTTTTTACCGCGTCGGCCAATGCACCCATAGTTTCTTCAAGCGGAGTTTCGGGATCCGGCCTGTGGTGATAAAAAATATCCACATAATCCAAGCCCATTCTTTTAAGACTTTGATCAAGGCTTGCCAAAAGATATTTTCTGCTGCCCCAATTTCCGTAGGGGCCATCCCACATATCATATCCCGCCTTTGTGCTTATCACAATTTCGTCGCGATAGGGAAGAAGCTCCCCCGAAATTATTTTTCCGAAGCTTTTCTCCGCGCTTCCGGGAGGCGGACCGTAATTATTCGCAAGGTCAAAATGTGTTATACCGTTGTCAAACGCGGCGAAGCACATGTTTTTCATATTTTCTTCCGATGCGTTATCTCCGAAATTGTGCCACAGACCCAAAGAAATGCGCGGAAGCTTTAATCCGCTTTTCCCCGAATGCGCATATTGCATTTTTCCGTAGCGTTTTTCGCTTGCTTTATACATATTTTTTACCTCCTTATATTCGATTTGTCGCGGGAACAGCCGCTCCAACCGCGGCAAGCGTTAAAAGGCCGAAGCAGTTTTCGCTGCTTCGGCCTTGATTTACCTGTTATCCATCCGACAGTCAGCCGTTGGAAACCCGATTATTTTGTTATAACAACCTGACTTGTTGCACCGTTCCAGTTAACGTTTGCACCGAGAGCCTCTGCGATAAATCTGATGGGTGTATAGGTTCTGTCGTTCTCGATGAACGCTTCGGAATCAAGCTTAACATCCTCACCGTTTACCTTTGCGTCAACGGAGCCTATTGTGATAATGATTATAATGTTATCCTTCTTAACGGTTACTTCCTGCTTTTCAGCATCCCATTCAACGGTTGCGCCAAGCTTTTCGGCAACAAATCTTGCGGGAAGCATTGTTCTGTCCTTAACAATCTTGGGAGCAACGTCGTTCTTCTCGGTTTTACCGAATACGCCTGCTTCATGCTTATCTATTGTGAGCACGAATGCCTTTTCCGCGGGAACAGACCATACTACTACGGATGCGCCCGCCTCGGCCTCAAACTCAACCTGTCCGTCCTCGTGAGTTACGGGAATATCTTCAACGTTACCTTCCACGTCAACAACCGCCGCAAGAACGATCTCGCCTTCCTTAGCGTCATAGCTTGTGCTTACCGTAACAGTTACAACGATTTCTTTCTTGTCCGACTTAACGGTAGCTTCAACGGTTTTTACTTCGCCGAGATCCTTAACCGCCTCTGTCTGCTTATCGTTAAGCTCTGCATTTGTGTTAACCGTGATTTCAACGTCCTTACCTTCAGCCTTATCGGAAATGTCTGCGATATTTTCGTCGCTAACCTTAACCGTTGCGTCGCTGAGCTTAATCTCAACGTTCTCAACATCCTCGGACTCGGCAATGTTCTTTACGCTATCGGTTGTGATCTTTACAGTATCCACATCCTTCTTGGAGTCGGATGCATCGATTACAAGACCCTTATCTTCAGCCGCATCCTTGATCGTATCGGAGGTTACATCCTTTACGGTTGCGGTTGAACCGGAGGTGGAAACCTCTACCTTAGAGGAAGAGGAAGTATTGTCATCCTTCTTGGAAGAATCCGTATCATCCTTCTTCGTGGTAGCCGAAGGTGTTATGGAGTTTCCGGAGGAAGAGGAACCGGTCTGCTTTTTGTGCTTTATCACAAGAGTGGGAGCATCATTCTCGTCAGCGTCATCAACCGCGGTGCAATTTACAACATATACATCGTTCTCGCCTTCCTTGATTGTCGCACTGCCGCTCACGCTTCCGGTAAACTCATACGTTCCGAAGCCTTCAATCCCAAAGCCGTTCGCATAAAGAGCAAGCTCCTTACCAAGCTTCGCAACATCCCCTGCTTTTACACCGTCATTAATGGTTATTGTTGTTGTAATCGTCTGTCCGCTAGTTACGGGATCGGATACGGTTAAAACTTTTTTGTCAACCTCGTTTTTGTCAACCTCGTATGTGAATGCGTTCTCTGCCGCGCCTTCGCCCGTTAATGTGGGAACATTAACGCCATCGGGGCAGGTAACGGTAACGGTGAACGAACCGCTTACAACAAGTGAATCAAAGTCACCTGTGTAGCCCTTCTTTTCAGCCTTCGACTTGCCGAGAGACACAAGGTTTTTAATGCCGCTCATGTCAACAACAGCCTTTAAGTCATATGTACGACCGCTCGATACAAAAACATCGATAAGACCCGCATATGTTTTAGCGGTGTCCGTCTTTGCGAGCACATTCGTTTCCACTGTGTAGCCAAGTGTTCCCGCTTTTTCGCCCATGCATTCCCAAAGGGTTTTGGTTGTTTTCTGTGTTTCGTCCTCCGCGCACACAACGCATACGCACGAAGCAATCATCAGCATAGCAAGAACCAATGCGATAATTTTTTTCATTTCTTAATTCACTCCTCTTATAATCTTAGCCGCAAAATAACGACACGGCTATTAATTGTACTTTATTATATACCTTTTCACTAAAGTTTGTCAAGAGAAAATCCGAAAAAAATCCAAAAATATTAAAGATTATACATGGAAAGATATTTTTTGGTATTATCAAGCATCTCGTCAAACAGCTTTTTCGAATCCTCCAGCGAGGTAGTAACAAGCGGATCGTTAACAAACGCCCTGAACGCCATATCCAAATCACGCGTAAGCGCCGCCTTGACTATGAGCTGCTGAGCGCCGGCATTCCTTGCGATAAGCGGATAGATGTTTTCCGGAACGTTGCCCGCAAAAACAGGCTTTACCGAATTTGCGGTGAACACCGCGTTTGTTTCCACAACCGCTCCCATGGGAAGGTTCGGAATCTGCCCTCTGTTGGGTACGTTAACATTCGTTATTAATTTCCCCAAGCCGAGAAGTGCGCGCATCTGTAAAACGCCGGCCTCTCCCGTTTCTTTTATTTTAACGTTTGCCGCACCGCTCAAATAAGCTTGGCTTGCTTCCAGCCTTCTTGCAAGGTCCTCTCTTCTCCACTTGACGCTGGTAAGCCCTACGCCCCATGTATCCAAAAGATATTCGGGGCTTCTCAAAAACCAATTTCCGGGACAGAACTCCACAAGGTGACGGTCGCCTGCCGCGGCAATGCTTCCGTATTTTAAGAAAAGATTCATTTTAACCTTTTCCGCGGTTGCCCAGTTTTTGTTCATCCAGTTATCATCCGCGCTTGCCACGCCTTTTTCTTCCTCGCATACCGTTTTGTAGATGGGGAAGAGGTCAATGTTTTTATATTGCGCGCTTGTAAGCCATGTGAAGTGGTTAACACCGATAACGTTCGTTTCGATTTCGTCGCGCGTGGCTTCCATTCCCGTTTTTTCCTTCAATATCTTTTTCAAAAACGTTTGTGTTCCGAAAACCTCATGGCAGCAACCGAACGCCTTGATTTCGGGGAATACCCTGTAAAGCGTGTTAACGCACGCCGCCATGGGATTGGTGTAATTTATAACCCACGCATCGGGGCTGTATTTCTTTATCGCAAGGCCTATTTCCTCAAACATGGGAATTGTACGCAGTGCCCTTATAATTCCGCCGGGGCCGGTGGTATCGCCGACGGGCTGATATATTCCGTATTTTTCGGGACAATGAACATCCGATTCCATTTCGTCAAAGGTTCCGGGTAAAATGGAGATTACAACGAAGTTTGCACCGGTAAGCGCTTCTCCTATTGTTTCAACCGCTTTATAATTCCATTTGGAATTGGTTTCCGCAAGCTCATTATATTTGTTTCCTATTATTTCGTTGTGCTTTGCGGCTTCGAAATCGATATCGTAAAGGCAAACCTCACCCTCCATATCGTCGTTTACCGCAAGATCGCTCATAAGCCCCCATGCCCAGCCGCGTGATCCGCCGCCTATATACGCAATTTTAACACCTGTTGCCTTATTGTTTTCAATTTTCATGAAAAACCCCTCTTCTTCCTTTTATTTTCATTTTATAACTTCATTTTACAGCTTTTTGCCATGCATTTCCTTAAGTTTTTTGTGTATATTTGTTCAATTCTTGATTTTTTTGCGATTAATTATTTTATTTGATTTTACGCTTGACAAAAATAACGTTTTGCGGTATAATACTGTTTGTCGGTTTGCTATTATAGCTCAGATGGTAGAGCGCATCCTTGGTAAGGATGAGGTCACCGGTTCAATTCCGGTTAATAGCTCCAAAAAAGACGATTGCCCACGCAATCGTCTTTTTCTTTTCGCGCCGAAAGCCCGCGGACGCTTTATATATTGCCTTGTTACATTAATGAAGCTTTTTTATCGCGGCTCCGTGTGCTTCGTTTTTCACAACCTATCGATAATGAAGCGGTTCGCCGCCTCCGCGGCGCGGTACGCATCCGCCGCGGCATCCACAAGGGTGAGTGTCGAGCCGTTTCTGACGGCTCCTGCCGCAAAAACGCCGGGCATATCGGTTTCCATAAATTCGTTCACTATTACGGCTCCGTCATCGGTCATGCGGATATGCCCCAGAAGAACATCCGAATCCGGCTCTATCTCCGGTGCGACGAACACCGCCTCCACGGGTATCATGTCCAATTGTGTTGTTTCCTTATCGATTACGGTTATGCCTTCAAGCAGAAACATCCCCTCGTTGACGCCTGCAAGCAAGGTGTTTTTATGCAGCTTGATTTTCGGAGTATTCATTATCCGCTCCACGCTTCGCTTTCCCGCATTAAGCCGCGGGTCGGGACATATCATATGAACCGCGGTGCAAATTTCCGCAAGCGAAAGCGCAAAGTCGCACGCCTCCTCGCCGCAGCCCCAAACCGCGGCTTTTTTCCCGCGAATCGAGCCTTGCCCTTCCTTTACGGCATGGAAAATGCCCAATCCGTTCAGCGCACGCTCGTTTTCAAGCCCCATTTCGCGAAGCCGCGCGCCGCAGGCTATTATCACGGTATCCGCCTCATATGTGCCCTTATCGGTTATCACCGTTTTTATTCTTTCCGAAAGCTCCATATCGGTCACGCGCTCATGAAGTATCCTGGCGCCGGAAGAAATCGCGGCTTTTTCAATTCTGTCGGTAAGCTCCTCTCCGCTTATTCCCTCCGAAAAGCCCGGAAAATCGGGCACATTTTTCACCTTGATTGCCATTCCCCCGGTATACAATGCCTCAAGAACAAGAACCGAAAGCCCGCGCCGCGCCGCCGCGTATGCCGCGCAAAGGCCTGCCGTTCCTCCTCCCACAACCACCGTATTGTATTTCATTTTTATCGCCTCCCGACTTCTTTTTCTTTATTTTATCACAAAACGTCATCATAAGTCAACATCGCGCTGATAATTGCCGGGAAAACACGTTCCTCTATTTCCTTTGTCTGCTCCTCGGGAATCGGATTTTTCCCCTTTCCCACTTCAATGGTAAAGCCCGGCCTCCCGAATTTATCGACAAACCAATCCTTCATTCCGCCGAAGGCGGCCGTAAGCTCCGGCTCCTCTGTCCTATAGCCGCTTTTCTCGCTCATTGCGGCGGCAATTTCTCTGCTCCCGGCGGGGTAGCAGCCCTTGAAGCCGTGATAAATTACCTCCCCCTGGGAGTGCAGGCATATTACCATGTGGAACCTTTCGCGCATTACGAGGTTTACCACCGAACGCGTTTCCGGCTCGCTTTCGGGATATTTCCCGGCGCATCGCGAGGGTCCGTGTGCCTCAATCTGCCTAAAGCCGGCGTCGTAATTATGATTCAAATCCACGCCGTTTGCGTTTGCCTGCCACGAAAGATAAATATCGTTCCAGCCGTTCATTCTGCGCAGGTTTTCATATATTGCCGTGTTTTTCGGAAGCAGACCCTGCGCCACCGCCGCACCGTCCGGGTTAACCATCGGCATAACGTACAGGCTCCAATTTTCGACCTCGTTTTTTCTTTCAGTGAAGTAATCGAAAAAATCCATACAAAGCTTCGCCGTGATATATTCGCTTCCGTGATGTGTGCCGTTAAGAAAAAGCTTTCTTTTTCCGTTTCCGGCTTTTATAAGCCACAGCTCGCGTCCCCACACGCTTCTTCCCGCACTTTCGGCGTTTTTATTTCCAAGCTCCGCCACAAGCTCCTCATAGGTATACATAAATTCCCTCCCATAAATTTTACAAATTTAAAAATTTCTGTTGAAGATTATAAAAAAATGTGCTATCATATTATTATATGTATATTATTTATTGATTTATTACTTAGGTAGGTTTTTTATTATGTCCGGTTTTTCTATTGGCAAAAGCAAGGTTATATGCATTCCCTGCGAATTTGTGGATTACTGCATGAAGGATGCTAATCCGACCTTTATCGCGGTTTATATTTACGGCTACAGGCAGTGCTATTCCGATGAGCCCAAGGGCGCAGTGGCGGACGTTGCGGCCGCCTTATCCATATTGGAGAGCGATGTTGTGAAGGCTTGGAAATATTGGGAAAGCCGCGGTGTTGTTTCACTTACATACAATTCTTCTTCATCGCCTTCGGATTTTTCCGTGGAATTTTGCGATCTTTCGAGCCTGGCGGAAGCTGAGGCCGCTCCGTCCGCTCCCTCAAAGGAGGAGCGTCCGACCTATAAGATGGGCGATATTTCCGCCCGCTGCGGAACCGACCGTGCACTGGCCGAAATGTATGAGCATGCGCAGATATTGCTTGACCGTCCGCTTTCGCAAAACGATACGGTTACTCTTTTCGGGCTTTATGACTGGCTCGCTCTCCCGGTTGAGGTTATTTTGATGATATTGGAGCATTGCGCATCTCTCGGCAAAAAATCCATGCGCTACATCGAGGCGGTTGCGCTCTCCTGGTATGACATGGGGCTTTGCACCGCAGAAAAGGCCTCCGCACATCTTGACGCAATCGAAAAATCCGGAAAGGCGAAGCGTCGCTTCAAAAAGCTTCTCGGGTTAACCGGGCGCGACTTGTCCGATTCGGAATATCACCATCTTGCGGAATGGAGCGAGAACATGGGCTTTTCCGATGAAATGATAAAGCTCGCCTACGAGAAGACGATTCTTAACACCGGGAAGGCTTCCTTCCGATATATGCACGCTATTTTAACAAACTGGTATGAGCTCGGAATAAAAACGCCGGATGCGGCTAAGCATGAGGCGCGGCCCGCACAGAAGGTCGTGAAAAACAACGCTCCGACAACGAAATTTTCTTCCTATTCCGAAACACGCTCTTATACCGACGACGCCTTGGAGCAGCTGGCGAAAAAGAGCTCCGCATCCTTAAATCACTGAAGGAGGGATTGATTATGTCTTACGATAAAAGCCTGGCGGCCGCCGTCGCGGCACAATTCGAAGCAAAAAAGCAAGCTCGGGAAAGCCTTCTGTCCCGAAGGCGCAGCTTCTTATATTCCGAAATTCCCGAGCTTAAGGAAATAGAAAACGAAATCGCGCTTATAAGCTTCTCCGTGTTCCGCCGTGTTACCGGCGGCTATGACCCCGTTGCCGCGGCCAAAGAAATTCATGACCGCTCCTCGGAGCTTTGCCAAAAGCGGGATTCCCTCTTAAGGAATGCGGGCTATGACAAAAGCTTTTTGAATCCCCCTTATGACTGTCCCTTCTGCAAGGACGAGGGCTTTTCGGACGACGGCTATTGCTCCTGCTTTAAGAAAAAGCTTACCGAGGCCGTTTTCGCGGAATCCAATCTTTCCTCGTTTTCCTCCAACAGCTTTGATAAGTTCGACCTTTCGTGGTATCCCGAAAGCATGGAGGGAACGGACGAAAATCCGCGGGAAATTATGAAATGCATTTTTGACGAGTGCAAAAAATTTGCGGAAAACTTCGGCAAAAACACCACCGACAATCTTCTTTTGACGGGGCCGAGCGGGCTCGGAAAAACCTTTTTGTCATCCTGCATCGCAAACAGCTTAATAAACCGGGATGTAAGCGTGATTTACCAAACCGCCGGCGTTGTTTTCACGTTACTCGAAAGGGTTAAATTTTCAAAAACCGCTGAGCCTGCGGATCAATACACCGCGGGGCGTATCACCGAGTGCGACCTTTTGATATTGGATGACCTCGGCACCGAATTTATGACGGAATTTTCCGCGACGGAGCTTTTCAGGATAATAAACACAAGGCTTCTTTCGGGCAAAAAAACAATCATCAACACCAATCTTTCGCTGAGCGATATAAAGCGCTATTATTCCGAGCGAACCTTATCAAGGCTTATCGGAAGCTATAACATTTTGAGATTTTACGGAAATGACATCCGTATGCTGAAAAAATTACAATCTTAAACAACAAGGAGGAATTTTATCATGGCAAATTTAAAAACGCTTGCATATGACTTCGGCGCAAGCTCCGGACGGGCAATTTTGGCGGAATATGACGGAAGCAAGGTAACGCTTAACGAAACGCACCGTTTTTCAAATGATTTCGTGGCGGTGGGGAATGACCTTTATTGGGACATCTTAAGATTGTTCTTCGAAATCAAAACCGGCATAAACAAAACCGCTATGGAGGGTAATCGCGACATTGCTTCTATCGGTATAGATACCTGGGGCGTGGACTACGGCCTTTTGGACAAAGCGGGCAGGCTTCTTGCCAATCCCCACAACTACCGCGACCCGAGAACCTTCCCGATTTTCGAAAAAATCGAGGACTATATAAGCAAGGACGAAATTTACAGCGAAACCGGAATTCAGTTTGTTAACTTCAACACCATTTATCAGCTTCTTGCCGACAGGCTTTCCGGCTCGCCCGCTCTTGAAAATGCGGAAACAATGCTGATGATTCCAGACCTTTTCAATTACTTTTTGACGGGCGAAAAGGTAACCGAGTATTCCATCGCTTCCACATCTCAGCTTTACAATTCCGTAACCGATGACTGGGCATGGGGGATCATCGATAAGCTTAAGCTTCCCCGAAAAATATTCACAAATGTTATTCATCCCGGCCGCATGATGGGACGTGTGCTTCCCGAAATCGCGGAGGAGCTGGGAATAGGTACTGTTCCGGTTGCCGCCGTTGCATCGCACGACACAGCCTCCGCCGTTGCCGCCGTTCCCGCGGAAAAGGACGAAAGCTATGTTTACATAAGCTGCGGCACATGGTCGCTTTTGGGCGTTGAAATCAACAAGCCCTTAATCAACGAGCTTTCCGCAAAGCACAACTTCACAAACGAAGGCGGCATCAACAAGAGCATACGGTTCTTAAAGAATGTTATGGGTCTTTG
>CAZRUB010000014.1:0-16416 GCA_964603185.1 uncultured Ruminococcus sp. | reverse complement strand
AATTGAAATTTGTGGAGCGAAGGGAGAACAGATTTCTTATATCACCGCCGGAAAAGGTCACGGAGCCTATTTGAATAGCTTTTACGTAGCCTGAGCTATCGCGTACGGGAGGTGGAACGTCAAGCTCTCCGCCGTAATCGGAGGAAAGCGTTTTGAGCTTTTCGATAAACTCGGCTATGGGAATGCTTACAGTTGTTTCAAAATCCTCTTCGGAGGCTTCGAGAGGGCTTTCGACAGAGGTGAGATACGGAATGCTTCTTCCCCAAACAGCCTCGGCGGAGGTTGTGCGCCCGGCGCTCATGGAATGGAAAACCGCATTGATAGGCTCGGAGGCATAAAGCATGATTTCCCCCTCGGTATCGTAAACCGCCTTTTTAACCTTGGAGAGGTTTTCTTTCCCGCCGGCGTAATCGGAGGGGGAAATATAAGCTTGGCAGCATGAATAATTCGTACATACGGCGTTGTTATCGTGAACAGAGGAGCGCGATTTGTTGACGGCATAAGTTCTGGCGGCGACAGCCTGCGCCTTAAGTGCCTCCTCACAATATGATGCGGGCATTTCGGCGAGAACAACCCCGGTGATATAGTCCTCAAGCTCCATTTGATAAGCTTGCTCACCGTTTATTACGGTGATTTCTTTTTGCTCCGAAAAAGGAACCTCGTCTGCGGTGTTATCGTCGAGCTCGGGAGCATGGCCGAAGGAAAATGCAAGTGAAGGCAGAAGCACCATGGCGGATAAAACAGAGCCCGCCGAATATAACAGAGCTTTCATAAAATTCATTCCTCCTTATACTACAGTGTATTTTATGCATGTCCGCATCATTCTCAAAAATCAAATTTAAATATCTACTTTACAAATTTTATTAATTGTGGTAGAATATAATGGTATATCTATGAAAGGCGGTAAATTTATGGATAACGGTTTTATTGCTGACAGAGTTAAGCCTCTTCGGGCTTCGGCTATAAGAGAAATATTTAAGGTGGTGGGTCACGGCGATATTATTTCCTTCGCGGGTGGCAATCCCTCTTCGGAAATTTTCCCGAACGAAGCACTTGCCGCTCTTGCCGATGAAATAATAACCGAGCATGGAGCCACGGCTCTTCAATACGGTGTTACCGAGGGATATACGCCGCTTCGTGAGCATGTAAGCGGGGAAATGACAAAAGAAGGAATAATGAAAAAAACGGATTCCTGTTTAATAACAACCGGCGGACAGCAGGTGATTGATCTTTGCGCAAAAAGCCTTGTTAACGAGGGGGATGTTGTTGCGGTTGAGGCGCCGAGCTTTATCGGCGGGCTTAATGCGTTGCGCTCATACGGAGGAAGGCTTGTTGGAATTGACGTTAAGGATGACGGAATCGATACCGATGCCCTCGAAAGGTTGGCAAAAAAAGAAAAAATCAAGCTGTTATACACCATTCCCACCTTTCAAAACCCAACGGGAATAACCATGAGCTTGGAGAAGAGAAAGCGTATTTTGGAGCTTGCCTCCGAATATGATTTTTATATCCTTGAAGATAATCCCTACGGAAGGCTGAGGTTTTCGGGTGAGGATATTCCTACCGTGAAGTCCATGGATAAGGAAGGGCGCGTCATATATGCAAGCTCTTATTCAAAGCTGATATCTCCGGGTATGAGAATAGGCTACGGTGTTATGAGGAACGATATTTTCGACAGAATGGTTGTGTGCAAGCAAACATCGGATGTTCATACTCCGTGCCTGACACAGATGATGGTTTATCGCTTTATAACGGAATACGATTTCGATGAGCATATTAAAAAGAGCATCGATATGTATCGCGAGAAGTGTGCGCTTATGATAGAGGGAATTGAAAAGTATTTTCCCGAAAACGTATCGCATACAACCCCGGAGGGCGGAATTTTTCTTTGGTGCAAGCTTGATTCGGAGGTTGATACCAAGGAAATCATGAAAAAATGCCTTGAAAATAAGGTTGCCTTCGTTCCGGGCGCCACCGCAATGGTCGATATCGATAAGAAATGCAATATGTTCAGGCTTAATTATTCAACGCCCACGCTTTCTCAAATCGAGGAAGGCATGAAAATAATGGGCAATGTGTTAAAAAGCATATAAGAAGGGAAATAATTATTATGGCGGAAGAAAAAAAACAAAGAGTGTTCAGCGGTATTCAGCCGTCGGGTGAACTGGGGCTGGGAGGATATCTCGGTGCGGTGAAAAACTGGCTTCGTATGCAGGACGAGTACGATTGTTGTTTCTGCGTGGTTGATGAGCATTGCATAACCGTGCGTCAGGAGCCTGCGGCACTTAAAAAAAGATGTATGGAATTTTTGGCGCTTTATTTGGCGTGCGGTCTTGATCCCGAGAAAAGCCTGATATATTTTCAAAGTCATGTGCCCGCACATGCTCAGCTTGCATGGGTGCTTAACTGCTATACCTACATGGGTGAGCTTTCGAGGATGACGCAGTTTAAGGACAAAAGCGCCAAGCACGCGGATAATATAAATGCGGGGCTTTTCACTTATCCGGTTCTTATGGCTGCGGACATACTGCTTTATCAAACGGACAAGGTTCCGGTCGGAATCGATCAGAAGCAGCATTTGGAGCTGGCGCAGATAATAGCAAAGCGCTTTAACGGTATTTACGGTGAGGTTTTCACGGTGCCCGAGCCGGTTATCCCGAAGCTGGGTGCCAAGATTATGAGTCTTAATGACCCTAAAAGCAAGATGAGTAAGTCCGACCCGAAGGGCTCAATCGCGGTGCTTGACAGTCCCGAGGTTATTATGAAGAAGTTCAAAAGCGCCGTTACCGATTCCGAAGCAAAAATCGAATACAGGGAAGGCAAGGACGGAATAAACAATCTTCTTGCGATTTATTCCATTGCAACGGGAGAGAGTGTGGAGGAAGCGGTGAATCGTTTCTCCGGTGTCGGCTACGGCGACTTCAAGGTTAAAACCGCGGAGGCCGTTATCGAGATGCTTCGCCCGGTGAGAGAAAAATATGAGGACATAAGTAAAAATAAGGACTATATTGAGTCGGTCTACAAAAACGGAGCGCTTGTCGCCGGACGTGTTGCGGACAGAACACTCAATAAGGTTTATAAAAAGCTCGGCTTTGTTGCAAGATAGGAAGGGGTGGAATTTTGAACGAACAGATAAAAATCCTTCTGTCATTTGTTTTGTCGTTTTGCGCTGCGTTTGCGGCAACTCCTTTGGTGAAAAGGCTTGCGGTTAAGATAGGAGCAATCGATATTCCGAGGGATAAAAGAAGAATGCACAAGGATTCGGTTCCGCTTATCGGCGGACTTGCGATATTTTTCGGATTTTTAATTTCGACGCTTTTGTTTTCAAAGCCCGATGTGAAGATTACGGCAATTCTTTCGGGGGCACTTATTATGGTTGTGCTCGGCGTGTTTGACGATAAATATGCCCTGAGTGCAAAATTCAAGCTTTTAATCCAAATAATCGCGGCAATGATACCTGTTATGGCAGGTGTGCGGATTGAAAGAATAATCATTCCTTTTTTGAAAAGCGGAGGGTTTGAGTTCGGATGGCTTTCCTATCCCATAACCGTTTTGTGGATTGTGGCACTCACCAACGCCGTGAATTTGATTGACGGACTTGACGGGCTTGCGGCAGGTGTTTCGGCGATAGCATCTTTTTCGATGTTTTTGATAGCATGTATGCAGGGAAATTTCGTGATTGCGGTGATGAGTGCGGCGCTTGTGGGTGCGTGCTGCGGATTTCTGCCGTATAATTTCAGCCCGGCATCCATATTCATGGGTGATACCGGCTCAACATTTCTTGGGTTTACGATGGCGGCCCTTTCGGTAATAGGGCTATTTAAAATTCATACAATAATATCGTTTGCGGTTCCTTTTATTGCATTCGGTATTCCGATTTTCGACACAAGCTTTGCCATATTCAGAAGGATAAGGGAGCATAGGCCGATCATGTCGCCGGACAGGGGGCACCTTCATCACAGGCTGGTTGACAAGGGCTTTACGCACAAGCAGGCGGTGCTTATAATATATGCGATTTGCATAATTTTGGGTGCGGTTGCAGTGCTTTCGTTCAAGTCCAAGCCGCTCGCCTTACTGATAGCCGTGCTCGGGATTATCGGGGCGTTGGTATTCCGCTATTGGGGCAGAATAAAAAAAGAAGATAAATGATTTTTTTAAGGGGCGGATTTTTCCGCCCCGTTTTCGGAGATGATTATATGAATAAATTACAACTCATGATTGAGCAAAGCAGCTATATTGTTTTTTTCGGGGGAGCCGGTGTCAGTACGGAGTCCGGAATAAAGGACTTTCGCGGAAAAGACGGACTCTGCAACGAAAAAAACGATATCCCGCCGGAGCTTATATTAAGCCATAATTATTTTATGAAGCACACGGAGGAATTTTACCGTTATTACAAGGAAAAGCTTCTTAATCCCGATGTGAAACCGAATGCGGCGCACGAAAAGCTGGCGGAGCTGGAGCGCTCGGGAAAGCTTAAGGCTGTTATCACTCAAAACATTGACGGACTGCACCGAGCTGCGGGAAGCAAAAATGTGTATGAGCTTCACGGGAGCGTGAAGCGCAATTATTGCACCGAATGCGGAAAATTTTTCACGGAAGCCGATATTTTGGCTCATACAAAAGTTCCGCATTGCGATTGCGGCGGAATCATAAAGCCCGATGTTGTATTGTATGATGAGGCGCTTAATGATGAGGTTGTTTCCGAAGCGGTGGCGCATATTGCCAAGGCGGACCTTTTGATTGTTGCGGGAACCTCGCTTACGGTTTATCCCGCGGCAGGCCTTTTGGGATATTTTCACGGAAAATATCTTGCGCTTATTAACAGGGATAAAACCCCGATTGACAACATCGCGAATTTTGTTTCTCACGATAAGGTGGGAGAGGTGCTTTCGGAAATCAAAGTGTGAATATAATGAAAAGCGCTCTGCCGGCATCATTTTGATGCGGGCAGAGCGTTTTTTTTGCCGTTATATTTCTTTTATGGGAGAGTCTGAAAAGTCAACGGGAATTTTATTCACGGTGCCGTTTTCGGCTACGTGGAAATTCATTTTCCCGATACCCTGGACCTTTATCGTATCGTTGTTTATCGAAAGAATTTCTCCGTCCTCGGCATCCGCCCATACGGCACGGTTGCCGGAAAAAACGCACTTGACCATTCTTCCGAACGGAAAGTTGATTTCATATTCACAGCCTCCGAAGGAAAGCTTGGCGCACCTTAAATAATCGTCCCGATACCAATCGATAGCGGTAAAATATATGTGATATGAGCCGTCGGGAAGCTTATATACGGTGTGAGAAATCGATTGATTTGTGGTAACGGAAAAGGGCTCGGAGGCATTAAGACGCATTTTTTCGTCACGGAGAACTGCTTCGTAAAGCGGACGTATCGCTTTTGCCGAAGGATAAAGCGGCGTGTTGAAAAGTATCACATGGCCTTTTCCGAGAGAATATTTTACGACCAAGGGATGGCCGGAATCCGTGAAGAAAAGATTTTCGCCGTCAGTTTGATTTACGCAAACTTCAAGGGGCTCGCCGTTATAGGTATCCTTGATAAGCTGTGGCTCGGCCGTGGTGTAAGAAAGCGGCTCAGCCGAAGGAAAGCTGTGGCGATTTTGTCCCACATCCGTGTAATCTGTGGTGAGCGAAAGGTGTGCGCGCGTCAAAATCAATTCTCCGCCCTCGGAAACATAGCGGCAGAGGGCCGAAAAATTCACCTCGTCATATAAATTATAGCCGAGGAAGGCAAGCACCCCGTAGGAGGAAAAAGCCTTGAAATCCTCAATCGGTATGACATCGACCTGCCCCAACGGTGCGAAGCTGTTATAGCCCAAGGGACGGTCGGACGGGCAGTTGCCGCGGTGATATATGTCGCGATGGGGCTTGGAATCGGGATAAAAAAGCTTTAAGAGCTCCCAGCTTTTTTCGGCTTCGGTAAGGGGTGTATTCATGAAGCCCCAGGTTTTTTCGGGGACAAAGCCGTTCACTCCGTCATATTTGCCGTGAAGGAATGCCATGCTTGAATAAAAGCTTCCGCTTCTTGTGTGGCGGCTTATGTATCGGTAGAAATCCTGCTGCTCGGCCAAATGGCGCTTGCAACACTCGGAATGCCTGCCGTAGCGCTCATAGTATTCCTCCATGCGGTACAGGCCTTCCTCGGTGTTGATATCGGTCGCTCCGAGCATGTAGGAGGTATAAAGTGCGATACGGTAACGGCGGTAATGGTCCTCACGCTCGTGCGGGGCGGTTGACCACTGAACCGCATGGTGAACGCCCATTTTTTTGTTACCGCCGTAAGAGGATGCGCCTCTTAAAAAGGCAAGAAGCGGCTCCTCGGTGGAATACATTGTTTCCGCGCCGAGCCATTTATAGCCGGCTTCAAGAAAATATTTGAAGGTGTAGGCGGGGCCGGTGTGCCTTGTTGCGCCGTCAAGGCCTTTTTTTAATTCGGCTACGGTGTAGTCGTGCGCCTTGACTGTGTCGTGCGGAACATTTACTGAGCGATTTCTGTATACCGAATTGTTTTCGAACGTGCCGAGGGCTTCCTCGGAGCGAGCGGTTTTGTCGGGCTCCTCGCGGCGGATTTCCAAGGTCATGTCAAGCGCCGCCTCGCCTTCATTGGTTAAGGGCATGGAGTGCCAGTAGAAAAGCTGACCGTCGCATTCGTGATTTTGACGTCCCAAGTAAAAGTCCCCGTCGATAAGAGAATCGGGAGGGCAGGAGGCAAGCCCGGGATTTTCGCGCCCGTCCGCCATGTGAACGTAGGAAATGCCAAGCTCATTGAAAAGGCGCGCCGCATCCTCCATTACCTTTTCGTTAAGATAACGCGTTCCGCTCCAGCGATAGGTGGGGCGTATTGTAATCATGTTGCCTATGTGGTTCGCAAAATACCAGGAAAGATATTCCGTCATCAGGTATTCGTCCTGCTTTATGAAAACCATGTCGCCCGTACCGGTTACAATTCCGTCGTTTTCCTTATAAATAATTGCGTCGACCTTGCATGTAACACATGCTTCTCCGTCGCTTAATGTGAAGGATGCATTCACAGTCGGCTTTAAGGCATCGAGAGAAATTCCGTGAAGCCCGGGCTTTTCAAAGATGCATTCGCCGCCAGATGAAAGCGAGGAGTCGGTCTTTATCGTTATGCGCATATTTTCTTTGTATGTGTGGATAAGCGCATAAGCCTTTCCGCCGACGGACGCGGTTTCGGAAACGGATATAACCGTGAAGGGGGCGCTTTCGGTTTCCAAAACGGCAAGCTCGTTTATTATATACGAAAGTGCGCCGCGGTAGTCTGAAATAAGCTTGATTTCAAGGGTGTTTTCGCCGTCAGCGATATTTTCGGAGGGAAGAGGTATTTCCCAGTCGCTGGAGCGGTGGCACCGCTCAAAAATTTCCCCTTCGAAAACGGGTGTGCCGTTTAACGAAATGCGAAATTCCGGCCATTCCTTACGGCTGAAATGCTGACCCTTCCAGTTAAAATCGGATATTGTCGATGTGGGCGCAAAGTCCGGCGCGAGGTTTTCGCCCTCCGAGCCGAATAATGGCTGCTCCAAATAAAGTGAGCCGGAATAGCGCTTGCCCTCCAAAAACAACGCTACGGAGGCGGTGTTTTCGGGAACGGAAATGCTCTTTTTAAGCTCCGAACAACTGTAGGTGCCGTCGGGGATGTCGAGAATATAAGTTATGTCCGCCTTGCCGTGTGTGTTTTTCGACTCAATACCGGGCTTTCGGAGCCTTATATCGGCGCGCATTCTTAAATATCCCCCCTCTTCTGTTCGGAGACTTGAGGCGGTGGCACATATGCCTATTGTCCATTCCGTCGGAACATTCGCCATGGGAAGATAGTAAAGCATGGGCTTCCATAAAAATTTCTTATAGCATCGCTTTACGTAGTCCTCGGGCGTTTTGGATGAAAAGTCAAGGGCGAAGGTATCGTGCACCGCGTGGGCGGAGTCGAGCGCATCCTCAATGGAGTGGTATTGCTCGGCGCAGGCGGGCTCACATTTTTTTAAATAATTCTGTGCGGTTTCGCCTGCAACGTAAAGCTTGTAAGCCTTGTTTTTTTCTTTATTCAGATGAAACGAAAAGGCTGCCCCCTCTTTTTTGGGGCGGATGACGGTGCCCTTTTCGATGTCGGAATAGATCGGAATATATTTTTCGTAATTCATTTTTGATGTTCCTTTCTCTCTTGGTTTATTTTACTTAAAAACAGGACGCCACCTGTAGCTTACATTGTTGCCGAATGAGAATTCGAGGTACGAATAATTGTTTATTCTGCCGATCGGGCTTGCGTCCGACGATATATCGGAAATCGTGAAATATCTTACGTTATCGATTATTGAAAGCTCGTTTTTTTCTCCGCCGCAGATGACGAAAACATTTTTTCCCGAGGAGGCAAGGCTTGACAAAAGCTTTGTGATAACCTCGTTTTCAAAGGTGTCCGATGAGAAAACGGAGCTTTCCGACAGAATGAAAATATTGCTTTCGGAGGCTTGGCTTAAGGCGGATAATAAGCTGTCCCACTGAGAGGACGAGGTTTTTCTTATTCCGTCATTTGAGGTATCGATGCTTATATAAAGCGCGTCCTCATCTTCAACGGCGGCAAAGGAGCCGAGCTTGTTGACGGCAGATGATGCATCGCTTCCGAAAAGAGCAAAGCATGAGCCCTCAGATAAAGCGTCAGACATACGGGAAAGCGCCATACGTGACAAAAGTGTCCCGTTGTCGCGGGCAAGCCCTACGTTAAAGGTTCTTCCGCCGCCGTCCTTTTCCATGGGGTCACAATAAACCGTGGCCGGCACATAAGGAAGCTTCGGGCTTTCCTTGGCCTTGAACGACAAATCGTCGAAATATACACAGCCCTCATCGGCGGCCTCCTCCGATAATGCGGCAACATAGAGCCTTGTAAGCGTGACGGGACGCGCCGCATTCGACGAAATGCGTGCCTTATAAAGGGAAAAGCCGTCGCCGCCGTCCGAAGCCTTTTCGAAATTAAGGTAAAGCGCCTCGGAATTTTTGTCGGTGCAAAGGGCCTTGAGCGAGTGAGAAAATGAAGCATCGGTTTTTGCGTAAACCGAAATTTCATCTTCGTCGTCGGAAAGCGTAACAGGCTCGGAAAGTGTCAAGTAAGCCGCCTTTGTATCCTCGGTTTCGGCAGTGAAATCATAGTATAGTCTGCCGGAGCTGCTTCCGGAATGCGAAAGCTCCTCGGAAAGTGAATAGTCGCCGCCGACATATGCCGGATATGAGGAGAACTCGCCCGAGAGAGTCTCAAAATTATCATAATAATCATATGACGAGCTGCCTACCGTAACAGCGGCGTTGAAAGCCGCACCGTCCTTTGATACGGTGATTACGCAGCTTCCGTCGCCGACGGCATGAATTGTTCCTTCGGAGGCATAGGCAACCGAGGCGTCGCTTGTGGCGAAGGAAAAAGAAGAAAAGCTTGAAATATTGCTTTCGTGACCGTATTCGTCAAATACGGATATTTCAATATCGGCGCTTTCGCCCTTGCTCATGGTGTATAAGCCGTTGCCGTTGATGCCGGATATTTTGTCAATCACATAAATATTAATGGTTTCGGCGGCTTCGCCGCATGAGGCATAAATGTGCGCTTCGCCGCCTTCGGTGCCCGTAAAATCCGTGCCTTCGAAGCTGCCCTTGTCGGACGAAAGGGAAGCCTCATAGGATACGGGACGCATATTTTTATCATAAACGGCGTATGAAATATTCGTTGACTGGCCAATAAAAACCGTGTCGCTGTCGGCTTCGAGCATAATGCCGTAAGGCTCCCCCGGCTCCGATGTGTAGGTCAGCCCCACGGCGTTTACAACGCGCCTGTTTTCACTGGGACTGTTTACGGTATGAAGCTTTTCCTGCCAAACGGTGGAAGCAACCATGTTGGTGGAGCCGCCGCCGTCCAAATTAAGCGCCTTATAACAACCGAGCTCCTCCATCAGGGAAGCAAGCTCGCTCATGGTCATTCCGCGGCTTTTGGTGCTTCTTCCGTTTACGGCGACAAGATAAATCTTCGTGCCCGATTTATCTATTCCTATTGCACTCCTGGGGTTATAGCCGGATACGACGTGCGAAAAGCTTGTAAGAGCTTTACCCTCCGAAACCAGGAGGGCACCGCCGCCGAATGCGGTATCCGATGATAAAATATCGGGAGTCACGTAATAATCGAGCTTGACCGGGTCCCCTAAAGCAAAATTGTTTGCGAAAAACATCGTTGAGCCTTCGGAAACAACCAGCACATAGCCGTTTTCCGGAATTTTAACGGAAGGCATGCCGCGGCGAAATTCGGTTATGACACCGTCGGCGACCACAACCTCCAAAACCTCTCCTCCGGGAGCGGGGGAATACCACCCGTTAAAATCCGAGGTGTACATCAAGATACTGCCGTAATAGCTTGTGTGCTTGTTTATGTGCGCGATGGGAGCATACTGCCAGTTGGGCGCAACAACCATGACGCTAAAGCCGAGATAGCTTATATCCGCCGCGCCGTCCTTTTCGTAAAAGGTTGCCATAGTATCGGGATTGATGGGCGACTGCAAAAGCTTGCCGTCTTGGATTTCAATGCCGAGGGAGAGCGCCTTGCCGCTTTTTACGGTTGAAAAAAAATCCGCATTCACGGCGGCAACCGCATCGGGATACGAAACGGCAATGTTGCCTACGGTATCCAACGTGTCATTGCCGGTATAGGGCGTTAAAAGACTGAGGCCTACGTTTTCGTTTGTTAAATCCGCTTCGATTACGGAATAGCTTATGTTATGGTCGGAATAAAAGCCTCTCACCTTCGTTAGAGTAATGCCGTCCGCTATCGGTATAACCTCCTCGGCTTTATATATTTGGGTGGCATAAACGGTTGAACAAAAGAATATTAAGGCAAAAAGTATTGCGACTGCTCTTTTCATTGATCGATTCCTTCCTTACATTACAATAAATATAACTCTATTTTAACAGGATACTTTATAAATTGCAATAAAAAAATAAAGGAAATGATTGACTAATTAATTAATATGGTATAAAATAATATATTAGGTTAAACAAAGGAGGATTTCAATGATAGGCAGTGCTTACGTAATGGTGGTTTTGGGTATACTGATTGCCAAAGGCCTGGGATTTTACCGAGATATGGTTTTCGCGAGTGTATTCGGGACAGGCATTGAAGCGGATATATATTTTCAAGTGTTCGGGCTTGTAAACTTAATTTTCACCGGTGTGGGGGTTGCGCTTTCCACGCTTGTAATAAAAAACTTAAATAAGGCGGAAAATGCGGGAGCGGAAAAAATCTATGCCGCGGCGTTTTTAAGAAAGGCCGCGGCTTGGTTAACGGCGGTCGCGGTACTTTTGGCGCTTTCGGCGAGGCCCTTGGTCAGGCTGATATTACCTGAAATTTCCGGAAGCGATTTTCTCCTTGCGGTAAAAATGGTGTATATCATGGCGCCGTCGTTGGTTTTTGTTGTGATAGCCTATATTGTGTCGGGGCTTTTGCAAAACAAAAAGGCATATTTTATCACTTCCGTAATGAGCTTGCCGTTTAACGCGGCTATTATCGCAGCACTTTTTGTTAAAGATATTTCCGTTTTGCAGATTGCGGCGGTTACAACCTTCGGATGGTTTTTGCATATTGCGATTCAGCTTCCGGCATTCTACAAAAACGGATATTCGTTTACGGAAAGGAACAAAAGGGCCGCATCTGGCGGTAAAGGAAGCAATTCCGAAATATTATGGATATTCGTTTCCAATATGATGTTTCAGCTTTGCATATATATTGACAGGGCCTTTGTCAGTGCGGAGGCGGGTATGGCTTCGACGTTTAACTATGCCTCCAATCTCTTCATCACAATTGCAAGCGTGTTCATTGTTGCCATGTCAACGGTTGTTTTTCCCTCGATATCGAAAAATTATGAGGAGGGAAAGCTTGAATATGTTAACGGTCTGGTGTCCCAAATCATAACAATGATGACCGCGATATTTATTCCGTTTATTTTGGTGGTGGGATTTTTCGGAAGCGACGTTATACGGCTTATATATGAAAGGGGAGCTTTTACAAGCGAATCGACGGCGGCCGTTGCCGTTATCTTTTTGATGTATACACTTTCGGTAATGGGTTACACCACACAGGAGCTTTTTAACAAAATCCTTTACTTGGACGGTAAATATAAATATACGGTTTTCGGAACCGCGGCGGTTCTTCTGCTTAACGTTGGGGCGAATGCCCTGATAAGGGCAAAGGTGCCGAATAACGGAGGCATGACGCGGGAAATATTGATTGCCGGAAGCACGGCTTTATTTTCAACGCTTTACGCTTTGTATATAGCGGTAAAGCTTAAATCCGTTTTGGGGCATTATATCACAAGAGAAACGGTGATTAATATCGTAAAAACGCTTTTTTCGGGTGCCGCGGCGGTTATTGTTTACGCGATATTCAATATAACGGTACCGGAATTCACACACGGCTTTATAACGTTTGTGTTGCCCGTTTTATTCTGCGGCGTGGTTTATGTGGCGATATTGTGGCTTTCGGGCGTTTTGGGGCAGATACTGAAAAGAGAAAAGAAAGGCGAGGAGGCTTAAAATGAAAAATTTTATAAAAAAATTCGGAATTTGGATAATAATCGCGGCAATGCTCGCGGTGCAGATACCTTATGTTGCCGTAAGGTGCAGAAACGAAGCAAGCAATAAAAACGTAGTGATTTCACTGCTTTACAACGATATAAAAAATAAAGTTTCATCGGTGAAGCTCGAAGAAAAGCTCGATGAATACAAGAGTATGGGAGTTAACGTGCTTTCGATTATGGAGGATGACATTAACTCTATGGTCAGCAGGGGTGAGGTAACCTGTATAAAATACAATGTGTTAAAGCATAAATACGATGACGAATCCGTGAAAATAGCGGAGCACATTGCGGATTTATATCCCGAGGTGTCGTATGATTCGTATCTTATTATGACGAAGGACGAGCGTACGAGGGAAAAGCTTAACGAAATGCTTCCCTTGAAATATTCGGACAGCGAATATGTGAAAATAGACGGTGTGGAGGGCATGGATGTATATGCCTTCTTTAACGGGAGAGAGAAGCTTTGGAACATTACCGTGGGCTATGACAAGCGGGAGATCGAATATCTTAAGGATAAGGGCTTTGATACAGCTCTTATCTACAAGGTTAAAAACTATACAAGACAGGGATATGTCGATTATATAAAGGATGTTGTAAAAAAATACAATGTTAAATATTTCAATATCAAATCCGCAGGTACGGAGTATGATGAGGAGGATATAAACAAGGAGAATTATAATTGGATAGGTGATATGATAAACGAAAACGGCATGACTCTTGTCGTAACGGAAAACACCAATCAGCTTTCGAACCAAAAATGCTTGGGCTACAGCAAAATTTTCAATCAAGTATTGGGAAAAGGCGGAAGCAATAAGGTTTTGCGTGCATATGAAACCTATGACGATTCGCAGGACGAGGAAACGCATTATGAATATCGCGTTAATCAATATTTCAACTCATCGGTTGACAGAAACATAAGATTTATAACCGTTACGCAGATTGCGGCGGACGGCGTAGCATACGATGAATGCGCCGATTATACCGTTAAAGCGGTTAAAGCATATAAAGAAAAGGCCGAAAGAAACGGATTCGTTTTCGGTGCGGAGCCTGAGGCCTTTGATTACACCGCTTCCCTGCGCCTGCCCTCGGCCTGTGCGGCGGTGATAATGGTTTTGCTTATCCTTAAGGGAGCCCAAATGCTTTTCGAAACGAAAAACAGAAGGCTGACGGTGGCGGCGTTGATTGCTTCGGCACTTGCGTTTTTCGCAACATTTGCGCTTCCGCTTACATTGGTGCTTTTGTATCCGACGGCTTATTGCCTTGTAATATCGTGCTTTGCCATGACGGCGGTCATGAAGGCAACGAAGGCGCTGGGAAAAAGGTACGGCACCGTAACGGAAATAATCCTTGTGGCACTGCTTATGCTTGCGATTTTATGCGTCGGCGCTTTGGGCATGGGGGCAATGCTTTCCGGAATCGACTATTATGTTAATAATTACATTTTCCGTGGAATAAAGCTTTCACTTATGGTTCCGCTTTTGTATACCGCGGCGGCATTCTATTTCGCATCAACCAAAAAGGAGGAAAGGGAGCATTTTGTGCCTGCGATTAAAAAGGTGCTTGTTTCCGATATAAAGGTTTACTGGGTTTTGATAGGCGGCTTTATAGCGATAATCGGCATGTATTACATCATAAGAAGCGGAAACGTGAACAGCATAAGCTCCGTCGAACAGGCAATGAGAACCGCAATAACAAATGCGTTCCCCGCAAGACCGAGGACAAAGGAATTTTTGATAGGCTATCCCTCGCTTGTGCTTTTTGTTTACTATATGAGAAATTCGCGCGTCAAACTTATAAGCTGGGTGCTTGCGGTAGGCGCATCGATTCTTTCGGCATCTGTTATGAACAGCTTCTGCCATGTGTTTACCGACCTTTCGGTTATATACATGAGGGTTGTTAACGGTGTGCTGATAGGTGCCGTTATATCACTGTTTGTTTATGTGGCAAACCTTGTTCTTGTACGTGCGATAAATCATTATGCACCGGGAATGAAATTTACTGATTCGGAGATGAAATGATGTCGGATATAGTGATTTCCGGATATCACGGCTTTGCAAATAGCGGAGATGAGGCTCTGCTTTGGGCTATTTTAAATACATTAAAGCAAAAATCGCCCTCGCTTTCGGTAACCGTGCTTTCGAAGACACCGGAGGAAACGGCACGCGACTACGGAGTTTTTTCCGTAAATCGCTATAATTTCTTAAAAATAAAAAAAGAAATGAAAGCGGCGAAAATGCTGATTTTCGGGGGAGGAAGCCTGCTTCAGGATGCAACCAGCTCAAAGTCGTTAAGATATTATTTAATGATTATAGCGCTTGCCCAGCGTTGCGGCATTAAAACCATGCTTTACGCCAACGGAATAGGCCCGATTATAAAAAAATCGGACAAAAGGCTGACGGCAAGGGTGTTGAACAAAACGGACCTTATAACCCTGCGTGACGATAAATCGGATGAGGAACTGAAAAAGCTCGGAGTGACGAAGCCCGAAATAATCATAACCGCGGACCCGGCATTTACCATTAATTTGGACGAAGCGCTTACCGGGCAATATTTCATGAAAAGAGCGGGCGTCCCGGACGGAACAAAGGTGTGCGCCGTATCCGTAAGAGAATGGAAAAATTCGGCGGAGAGCTTTCCTCGCATCATGGCGGGCTTGGGCGATTATATGATTGAAAAATACGGTATTTATCCGCTTTTTGTTCCCATGCAATATCCGCTCGATATGGAAATTGCAAAAGAAATTATGAGTATGATGAAGCATGAAGCATATCTTATCAACCGCAATCTTACGGTGGCGGAAATGTTTTCTGTTTTATCCGCGGCTCAGGTGCTCATCGGGATGAGGCTGCATTCGCTGATTTATGCGACGACGCTGGAAATTCCGGCAATGGCATTGGTTTACGACCCGAAGGTCAGCGCATTTATGGAGTCGCTGAGTCAGCCTTATATGGTAAATGTTGAAAATATAACCGCCGAGGAGGCAACAAAAACCTTTGACGCATTGGTAGCGAAAATTCCGGAGCATAAAAAAAAGCTTCATGCCGCCAATGCGGTGCTTAAGAAAAAAGCGGAAGAGAATGCGGAATATGCAATAAATTTATTGAATGAGGCTAAGAGCATATGATACTTATAATAGCCGAAAAGCCGTCGCTGGCAAGAAATATAGCCGCGGCCGTGGGGGCGCGGGAAAAGCGAGCGGGGTTTATAGAGGGCAAGGAATATATAGTTACATGGGCATTCGGACATCTTTTTTCGCTGGAGGATATAGAATATTATTCGCCTTCGGAATCAAAGCGCTGGACAACGGAAAACATCCCCTGCTTTCCCGAAAAATTTGCTTTTTCGCTTAAGCATGATAAAAACGGCAGGGTTGACGAAGGAGTAAGGACGCAGTTTGAAACAATAAAAGCATTGGCTCTGCGCAGTGATGTGGAGCAGATTGTGAACGCAGGGGATTCCGACCGCGAGGGCGAAATAATAGTCAGAACGTGCATTGAAAAAACAGGCGTAAAGGGGAAAAACGTAAAAAGGCTTTGGCTTCCGGATCAAACCGCCGAAACCATAAGAGAGGCAATTTCCTCCATGAAGGATGATTCGGAATATGATTCGCTTGCGGCGGAGGGGTATGCCAGGACATATATAGATTGGCTTTACGGGGTGAATTTAACGCGCTATGCTTCGCTTAAAACAGGCACACTCTTAAGGGTGGGGCGTGTAATCGTTCCCATTGTCAAAGCGGTTTATGACCGCGATATGGCAATCAGAAATTTCAAAAGCGATATATATTATG
>CAZRUB010000013.1:1595-17836 GCA_964603185.1 uncultured Ruminococcus sp. | reverse complement strand
GAAATAGAAACAAAATTTCGGGTTATGAACGAAGCATATTCTCTCACCTACGACAGAACTCCTATACGCTCGATCAAAACGCGCCTGAAGTCGCTTGACAGTATAAAGGGAAAGCTTCGCAAAAAAAATAAGCCTCTTTCCGTGAAATCCATAGAGGAGAACCTTTCCGATGTTGCCGGCGTCAGGGTTACCTGCATGACTCCGGAGGATGTTTACATGCTTGCCGAAGCGCTCTTAAGGCAGGATGACATTCACCTTATAGAAAAAAAGGACTATATTAAAAGCCCTAAGGCAAACGGCTATCGAAGCCTTCATCTTATCATTGAAACGCCCATTTTCTTAACGGACGAAAAAAAGCTGATGCGCGTCGAAATCCAATTAAGAACGATTGCCATGGATTGCTGGGCATCCTTGGAGCATCAGCTCATGTATAAGAGTAATACGGCCGACAGCGGCGACATGAGTGCCGAGCTTTTGGAATGCGCACGGCTTTCCGCCGAGCTTGACCTTCGCATGGGAAGGCTGCGCGCAAAAGCGGACAATGCGGCGGCAAAGGCACTGCCTCTTCCCACCGAAAGAATATAAATAAACCGCTCGGGCTCCGAGCGGCTTCAGACTGTCGAAAAAGAATATTTTTAATCTCATCGGTTACTGACCGATGAGGCAGGTAAAAGCAAAGCTTTCCAGGGGGCAAGGGGGATTGCGATTTCCCCCTTATGCCCCCTGACACCCCTATAACCCCTTAAAACGCTTTAAATCGTCGATGGTTTTATTTTCTCTTTTTCACGGGACGGATTGTTTTTCGATAAATGAAAATCGGAATAATTCAACCGTATCTGCACGCTCAAGCCGCTCGGGCTCCGAGCGGCTTATTTTGGCCATGCTCAGCCTCAGGCTATATTCGTCCCAGCAAAAAAATCGCCAGGAAAAACATTGCGGCGCCCACCGTAATGCCCAACACCGCGGTCAACCGAAGGCTTTTTGCGCGCGGCCCGGCCGCTCTCGGATAAAGCCTGTATCGGCACCGCCTTTGATAATTTTCTATGATCCTCTCCGCTTCGGACACCGCGTCGATATTTTCGGGACGCGAATCCTTCAATATGAACATCGCCTGCTCAATACAGTCCGACTTTATATCATCCAAAATAATCACTTTTTTATCGCTTCGCATAGACGGCTCATGCCTCCTTTTTTCCCATATTATTTCCACCTCTTCTCCGTTTTATACAACCGGCCGCAATAACCGTCATATCGTCCTTTATTTTTTTACCGCAGGCCGTAAATGCGTTTTTTGCAATAAACGAAGCAAGCTGCTCCGTGCTCCCGGCGGTATATTCCGAAAGCATACGTGAAATTTTTCGCTCGTCCCCGCAGAACGCATCGCTCACACCGTCCGTCAGCATTATCAAGGTATCGCCGTCGGATATGTGGGTTTTTTTTACCTTCATTTCACAATCACCCACCGCGCCGAGCGGACTGCCGGGAGAATAAAGAAGCTTGACCCTGCCTCCGGAGGTGAAAATATATCCCGTGGCGGCACCGTTTTTCAAATATTCCACCTCTCCCGTGAACACATTGATGACCGCCAAATCAAGTGTTGCAAAGCTTTTTCCCCCTCCGCGGTTTATCAAAAGCGTATTAACCATTTTCGCCGTTGTCAAAAGCTCCAGCCCCGAAGCCAGAAGCTTTATGGCCGTGTGCGCCGCAATCAGGCTTCCCTCCGCGGCAGCGGCGCCCGTGCCCATTCCGTCGCTTAAAGCAATAGCGTAATGCTCCAAATCGATTCTCGCAAAGGCCGCCGCATCTCCGCTTTCATGCTCAAGCGGCACACTGAGCTTCACCGCATCAATGCCGTAAGGCGACAATGCCGCGTAGCCATAGGCACAACGACGGCAGTTTTTCACGCCTATTCTTTCCAGCCTCGTTCCCGTGGCCTCCTCCGCTATCCGCTTTATGATTGCATCGCACAGACCCGCGCCGTTACAGGACGCCGTTGAAAGCTTTATCTCCAAAATGCCCCTTTTACCGTAGCCCGAGGCCAGGCTTTTAATCCGTACTCCCTTTTTTAAGAATGCGGCGGCAAGCCTTTCCTCCGTTTCCTCATCCCTTTTGAAGGAAGCCTCTCGTTTACCGCATAAGTCGGAGAAAATCTCGGAAACGCACCTCATTTGTCCGGATACCGCTTCCGTTTCCTCCGAAAGTCTGTTCTGCCACATCGCCTCCATACGGCACAATTGATAGCTTTTCGAATATTCTGCCGTGAGCGATTCCGCGCGGCGGCAGCTTTTTTTTACCGTTTCGCAAAAGTGCGGCGATACCTCCTCCCCGGGCTTGAAGCTCAAAGCACATTCGGGCTTAAATGCGCAGGCGGAACGAAAAAAGCAATCGCGGCATACCGCCTGCTTTGCCATGAGTGCGGCTCTTTTTCTTAAATCCTGCTTTTTTTCCGTGCTCCCCTCCAGGCTTTCCGCAATTTGGCAAAATGCGTCCGAAAGCTCCGTCAGCCTGTCCGTAAGCGCCGAATACTCCCCATCGCCCTCCGAGGGAGCAGAGCCTATCCTTTCAATACCGATATTAATTTTCCGACAGGTCAATATATAGAAAGCGGCGGCCGCGGCAATATCAAAAACGGTAAACGGAGCCTTTTGCATGCCGCCATAGAAAAAAAGCGGCAGCATTGAAAAATAAGAGGCAGGTACCGCCGCACGCCCGAAGCGCCTTAAATTCGACGCAAGATATGCGGAGCCCGCAAGATAGCATAATACCTCGCCCCCTCCCGGCGACAGTGCAAAAAGGAAAAGTCCCGCCGCCATATTGTAAATCGCCGCCGACGACGCTTCGTTTTCGGATGCCGCAAGCATTGCAATGTAAATTATCAGCATTGCCGAAATCGAAAACGGACCCACTTCAAGCTCGCAGAATATAAGCGTTGCAACAAGGCAACCGAAAAACAATGCGGAAAGCTCCGCTTTTGTAAGCTTTTTTAATTTTCCGCGCACCTCAAACACCTTATAAGCCTCGGAAAGCAAAATATAAAACACCGCGCTCATCAATGCGCCGAAAATCGAATAAATCACGTTAAGCCCTGTAAGCGGACGCACGATAAACGAAGCCGCCGCTCCCAAAAGCGCGGACAACCCAAGCAAGACCGCTTTCGGAAGGTGTTTTTTCAGCGTTTTTTCCGAAATAACAAGAACAACCGCCGATGCCGTGCGGCAAATAAAATCACCCGGACCAACGCTGAAAAGCATCGAACCGAAAGCATATGCCGCAAGCATGCAGGGATTGGCGAGTCCGTTAAACGCAAGCAATGCCGAAAGCGAAAGCGGCGAAATATCTGCATATATCCTCACAGCGGAAAAAGCCGCAACCAAAAACGACAAAACAATTGTTTTCAAAAGCCTGTTCGCTTCCAAATTAGCTTTACCGTTCGAAATCACATTATTCAACGCTTTTTTCATTGCCGATCAGCTCCCGATTTTCATTTTCGCCATCCGTTTCATTTGTCAGTATAGCATATACAAAACGAAAAAACTGTCTATTCGTGGAGGATATTCCCTTAATTTTACGACAAAAAAACAGCGCCCTCGTCGAATAAAGGCACTGTTTTTTATTAATTTCGTTAATACCGCGCATTTCGTTTTTATTCGCGTTAACTTCCTGTAACAATTTGCGTGAAGCCTTCTCCGCTGCCGAAAACGGCCTTTGCCGTTTGCAACACATCCTCACTCGTAACGGCGCGGATTTTTTCGATTGTTTCCTCCTCCTCGCGCACGCGGCCGCTTAAAAGGATGCCCTTGCCGATTGCGCTCATATGTGAGCCGACGCCCTCACCCCCGAGAATAACCGAGCCGGTTATCTGCTCCTTCGCACGAAGTATCTCTCCCTCGGTTAAGCCCTCGTTTACGACACGCAAAAGCTCCGAGGCGATGATTTTCTCCGTGCGGGCAAGATTATTCGGCGCCAGCGCCGCATAAACGGAATAAATTCCCGTATCCAAATAGCTCGATACCGAGGTGTAAACCGAATAAGCAAGCGCTTCCTCTTCTCTTATCCTTTGAAAAAGCCGCGAGCTCATACCGCCGCCCAATGCGTTATTCAACACGATAAGCGGAAAACGTTCATCGGAATCATATCCGAAGCTTTCAAAGCCGACGGCTATGTTCGCCTGCTCAATATCCTTTTTCAAAGCATTTCTGCCCGTAAGGAAAATCGGTTTTTCCGCCCTTACAAGCTCGGCGGGTCTTTTTTTCATTTCGCCGAAATATTCCTCCGCAAGGGCAATAAGCTCCTCCTCGCAAAAGCATCCTGCAACCGAAAGCACCATGTTTTCAGGCGTGTAAAACCGCTCCATATGCTTTAATATATCGCCGCGCGTTATGGAGCGAACGGATTCTCTTGTTCCGGTAATGCTTTTGCCGAGCTTATTTCCGAAAAACGCATGCTCCTCCAAAAGGTCAAACACCAAATCCTCCGGCGAATCCTCATACATGGCGATTTCTTCCGTAACAACGTTTTTTTCCAGTTCAATATCCTTTTCGCCGAACACGGAATTTTTTATCATATCGCTCAAAAGCTCCAACGCTTCGCGCATTTTATCGGCAACGGTTACCGAATAAAAAACCGTGTATTCTCTGGTTGTGTAGGCATTCAGCTGGCCGCCCGTCAAATCCATCCTTTCCGCTATTTCACGCGCGGTTTTTGTTTTTGTCCCCTTAAAAAGCATATGCTCGATAAAATGCGACATCCCGCTTATTTCTTCGAAGCGAGAGCCCGATAAAACCCAAACGCCCGCTGAAACCGAGCGGGCGTAGGGCATTTCCTCGTATGCAATTTTAAGGCCGTTTGAAAGAACCTTTAATTTATACATTATTTTGTTTCGTCGCCCTTCTTTTCAAGGTCGGCGATTGCATCCTTTCTCGAAAGATTAATTCTTCCCTGTCTGTCAACCTCAATAAGCTTAACCTGAATTTCATCTCCTACAGAAACGATATCCGTAACCTTGTCAACCCTCTTCGTGTCAAGCTTGGAGATATGAACAAGACCTTCCTTACCGGGAAGATATTCAACAAACGCTCCGAAATCCATTATGCGCATAACCTTACCGGTATATACCTCACCTATCTGCGGTTCACCGGCGATGCCTTCAACGATTTTAAGCGCCTTTTGTCCCGCTTCGTAGTCGATGCAAGCGATAAATACGCTTCCGTCATCCTCAATGTCAATCTTAACGCCCGTTTCCGCGGTTATCCTTTGAATTGTTTTTCCTCCGGAGCCGATAACCTCTCTTATCTTTTCGGGATCGATCCTGGTCGATATAATCTTGGGAGCATATGCCGAAAGCTGCTCTCTCGGCTCACCGATTCTCTTAAGCATAACCTCATCCAAAATGTGAATCCTTGCCGTTCTTGTCTTTTCGAACGCGGTTTTTATGATTTCCGGGGTAAGGCCGTCAATCTTAATGTCCACCTGAATTGCGGTGATACCTTCCTTCGTTCCGGCAACCTTAAAGTCCATATCGCCGAAGAAATCCTCAAGTCCCTGTATATCGGTCATGGTGATGAAACGGTCACCCTCTGTTATAAGACCGCACGAAATACCCGCAACCGGTGCCTTAATGGGAACACCTGCCGCCATCAGCGACAATGTGCTTGCGCATATACTTGCCTGCGAGGTAGAGCCGTTGGAGGACAAAACCTCGGAAACAAGCCTGATTGCGTACGGAAATTCCTGCTCGGAGGGAATAACGGGAAGAAGTGCCTTTTCGGCAAGCGCACCGTGACCTATTTCACGTCTTCCGGGTCCTCTCGAAGGACGGGTTTCGCCCACAGAGTAGGAGGGGAAATTGTAATGATGAATATAACGCTTGGACTCCTCACCGTCAATACCGTCAAGCATCTGCGCCTCGGATAATGTTGCAAGCGTTGCCGCCGTCAACACCTGAGTCTGCCCTCTTGTGAAGAGTGCCGAGCCGTGAACCCTGGGAAGAAGGTCAATATCGCAGGAAAGCGGCCTGATTTCGTCCATACCTCTTCCGTCAACACGCTTACCTTCATCCAAAAGCCATCTTCTGACAACAAATTTCTGAAGCTTATAAAGCACCTCGTCAAGCACCGCCTGACCCTCAGCCTCGGGATATTCATCGGCAAAATGCTCATAAACCTCAGCGGAAACCTCCGCCATATTTTTATCTCTTATACGCTTATCGTCCGTATCAAGCGCCCACTTAACCCTATCTATGGCAAATTCCTTCACTCTGTCAAAAAGCTCGGGATCAACGGTGATATGGTCATATTCAAACTTGGGCTTTCCGACCTCTTTTGCAACCTCTTCTATCCATGCGCAAATCTTCTTTATTTCCTCGTGCGCAAGCATGATCGCTTCAAGCATCGTATCCTCGGGAACGCTGTCCGCTCCGCACTCTATCATGTTGACTTTGTCCTTTGTTCCGGCAACGGTCAAGTTCATGGAGCTTCTTTCCCTCTCCGATTCGGTGGGATTCAAAACAAGCTTACCGTCAATAAGGCCGACATTTGCTCCCGCAATAGGGCCGTTAAACGGGATATCGGATATGGAAATCGCAAGCGAAGCACCGATAAGTGCCGCAATTTCCGACTGGCAATCCGGGTCTGCCGACATAACGGTCGTGATAACCGTAACGTCATTTCTTAAATCCTGAGGAAAAAGCGGACGAATGGGCCTGTCAATGGAGCGGGAGGTTAAAATCGCATGCTCCGAAGGGCGTGCCTCACGTCTTGTGAAGGAGCCGGGGATTTTACCCACGCTGTAAAGCTTCTCCTCATAGTCAACGCTTAAGGGGAAGAAATCAACTCCCTCTCTGGGCTTTGCGGAAGCGGTCGCCGTGCACAAAACCGCGGTTTCACCGTAGCGAACCAACGCACTTCCGTTTGCAAGCTGTGCCAATTCGCCGATTTCGGCAGAGAACGGCTTGCCTGCGACTGTTGTTGAAAAAATCTGTTTCATAGTTTTTTAAGTCCTTTCATGATTATTTCTTTAAGCCGTAGGCATTTAGCACTTAAATCTGCCCTTCGCACCCCATCGCTTTTCAACCGAAGAGCACATCTAACTGCTAATCGCCCGCGGCGGCTTGATAGAAAAATCGGCGGTCGGAAAAATTAAGCCGCGACCGCCGTTTTTGGTAAACTTATTTTCTCATTCCGAGCTTTTCAACGATAGCACGGTATCTTTCGATATCAATTCTCTCAAGATAGTTTAAAAGACTTCTTCTCTTACCAACCATCTTCAAAAGACCTCTTCTTGAATGATGATCCTTCTTATTGACCTTAAGATGCTCATTAAGATGGTTGATTCTTTCCGTCAAAAGAGCAATCTGAACCTCGGGCGAGCCTGTATCGGTTTCGCTCATACGGTAGGTCGAAATAATCTCCTGTTTTCTTTCCTTTAACATAAATTACACCTCCCAATACTTAAAATCTCCTTTAACAACGCCGAAGGCGGTGACCCCTAAAGCCTTGCAAAAGGTTCGGTTCTTATAAACCAAATTCTATTTTACCATATATCCTTTAATTTGTCAATTATTTTTTTTGCGCTTTCCTTATCCTCTTTTATCTGCCTCGAAAGAGCCGAGGCATCGCCAAACGCCCGCTCTCTTCTTATCATTTTCAGAAAGCTTATTTTTATGTGCTCGGAATAAATGCTTTTATCAAATCCAAATATATGCGTTTCGATTTTCGGGATGCTTCCGTTCTCCACGGTCGGGTTAACGCCCACGTTTGCCACGCCGTCATAAGCTTCGCCGCCGAGGGATACCTTAACGGCATACACTCCGAAGGGCGGCAGAACAAGCCCTTCCTCCGGATAAATGTTTGCCGTGGGGAAGCCGATTTTTTTGCCCAGCCCCTTGCATTTTACAACCGTTCCCGTGTAAAAATGCGGCCTTCCGAGCATTTTTGCGGCGCCTTCCATGTCGCCCGCTTCTATAAGCTCCCTCACTGCCGTGCTTTTCACCGCAGTGCCGCTGTCGGTTTGCATTTTCGGCATTACGGTAACCGAAAAGCCGTATTTTTCGCCGAGCGCCTTCAAATCCTCAGCCGTACCCTCCGAGCCGCGGCCGAAGGTGAAATCATAGCCCACAAGCACAGCCCTTGCCCCAAGCCTGCCTTGAAGCACCGTCCTTGCAAAATCATCGGCGCTCATGCTTAAAAATTCTTTATTGCAGCGCTCCTTATATAAAATGTCCGCACCCAAGGCTTCGATAAGTCTGTCCTTATCCTCCTCCGAGGTGATTTTTTTTATATTTTTCCCGAAAACCTCCGAGGGATGCGGACAAAATGTGTAAACCGCGCTTTTAAGCTTTTTCGATGCGGCCGTGCACACCGCGTCCTTTATAAGAGCCGCATGTGCCGGGTGAACCCCGTCAAAATTTCCTATTGCAACGGCAGTGTCCGAAAACACACTGTCCGAAAACGCCTTTATCATAAATTAAAATTCCCCTTTTGACTCATCGGCAGCAAAAATTTTTTATAAGCTTTAGGCACAGCCTGCCTTCCGTTTCCGTGATTTCCGACACGGATATAAACTCACCGCTTTCCGAAAAAACACGATATTTTCCCTTCTCGCCCTCACAGTATGCGCTGACTCCGTTTTTAACCAAAAATTCCTGCTTTTCCGTTACGGTAAACACGGGATAGTCAAAAAGCTCGGACGTGGGAATAAGGTAATCGTTAATTTTCTCGGGCGTAAGCTCCGAAAGCTTAATCGCGTTCTCAATGCGAAACGCTCCGCTCTGTGTGCGCCTCAGTGCCGCCATATGGGCAAAGCAACCGAGCTCTTCACCCACATCGTTGCAAATCGATCTTATATAGGTTCCCTTGGAGCACCCTATATCAAGCGTTACTTCGTTTCCTTTGCGCGAAACAATGCTTATAAAATCAATGCGCACGCTTCTTTTTTCCACATCAACGGTTTTTCCCGCACGTGCAAGCTCATAAAGTTTTTTCCCGCCCAGCTTTACCGCCGAGTACATGGGCGGAGCCTGCATGCATTCGCCCTTAAATTTTTCCAGCACATCGGATATCATTTCGTCCGTTACCGAAGATGCATCGCCTTCCCGCGTTATGCTTCCCGATGCATCGAACGTATCCGTCGCGGAGCCGAGCTTCATAACCGCCGTATATCTTTTGTTGTCCGCTCCCGTCATAATATCGGCGGCGCGCGTTGCGTTTCCTATGCATATGGGCAAAACGCCCGTGGCATCCGGGTCAAGCGTGCCGGTATGCCCCACCTTTTTTGTTCCGCACAGCCTTCTCATTTTTGCGACAACGTCAAAGCTTGTCATTTTTTCTTCTTTGTCGATTACAATAACGCCGTTCATAGCTCTTCCTTTTCTATTTCCTCAGTCAAAAGCCTTACAAGCTCCTCCTCCAGCTTTTTGATATCCGTATCCGAAGGAAGCGTGAAGCCTGCGGCGCGCATATGACCTCCTCCTCCGAAATGTGCGGCGACACGCGACACATCCACATAGTGCTTCGACCTTAGGCTGACCTTAACGTCCGAAAAGGCGGTTATCGAAAATGATGCCTCCACGCCCAAAATGCCGCGCCCGATTTGAGAAAAGCCCTCGCAATCCGACTCCTCGGCGCCGGTTTTTATAAAATCCTCCTTCAGGAGCACGGCACCGGAAAGCCTTCCGTCCGCATAAAGCCTTATGGAATCGAGACACTTTGATTTAAGCTTAAGCTTCGCAAGCGAATCCGATTCGTAAATGTCAATGCACACGCCGGAAATATCCGCACCCGCCTTTAACAGCTCTCCGCTTATTTCAAAGCTCTCCGGCGTTGTGTTGGAATATTTAAAACCGCCGGTATCGGTTATAATGCCGGCAAACAAAAGATTTGCCATGCTTCGGCTGATTTTTACTCCGAGCGCCCTTATAAGCCCGAAAACAATTTCGCTCGTACTCGATGCGGCGGGCTTTATAAGGTTAACATCCGCAAACCCGACGTTGGAAACATGGTGGTCGATACACACGGTTCTTTTCGCACGGTAAAAAAGCTCTCTGTGCACACCCAAACGGTAGCTGTCCCCGCAGTCAACCGCTATTGCAAGATCAAAATCCTCATCGCTCGTCAAAATGTATTCGCCGCAAAGCCGCTTAAGGTATGCGGGCGGCTCCTTTTCCAAGGCAACCTTAACGCTTTTTCCGAGCGCCCGCGCAGCCTCCGCCAACGAAAACGCCGAGCCTACCGCATCTCCGTCCATATTAACATGATTTAAAATTACAATACCTTCGGCGTTTTGAATTTCCTCTTCGATTTTTTTAAAATCACTCATTTGAAGGCTTTCCTCCCATTGCGTCGGAAATCATTTTGCTTATGCGTGACGAATGCTCTATCGCGTCGCTCAAAACAAAGCTGAGCTTAGGCGTTATTCTTAAATCCACACGGTGAGAAAGCTCCCTTCTTATGAAGCCCGCCGCAGAATTAAGCGCATCCTCGGCGGAACGCTTTTCTTCATCCGTTCCGAGCACGCTGACGGTTATTTTGGCATACGACAAATCCTTTGCGGTTCGAACGCTCATCACACTTATCATACCCTTCATGCGAGGGTCCTTGATTTCGCGCAGAATTTCGGCAACCGCACGCATAATCTCACCGGATATTCTTTCGGTTCTGTCAAAGCTCATTTATCTTTCAACCTCTTCCATTGTGAAGCTTTCAAATATGTCGCCTTCCTTGATGTCGTTGAATTTTTCAACGCTCATACCGCACTCAAACCCGGAGGCAACCTCCTTGGCGTCATCCTTAAAGCGCTTTAACGAATCAATCTGTCCTTCATATATAACAATACCGTCACGCACAATTCTGACACCGTTGCTTCTTGCAACCGTACCGTCCGTGACATAGCAGCCGGCAATGGTGCCCACGCTTGAAACCTTAAACGTACGGCGAACCTCCGCATGACCCGTAACCTTCTCCTTGAATTTGGGAGCGAGCATGCCCTTCATCGCCGCTTCTATCTCATCGATTGCATCGTAGATGATTCTGTACATACGCATATCGATTCCCTTTGCCTCCGCGGCAACACGCGCACCGGAATCCGGGCGAACGTTAAATCCGACGATTATGGCATTTGATGCGGACGCAAGCATAACATCCGACTCGTTCACACCGCCGACGGCGCCGTGAATAACCTTAACCTTAACCTCATCGTTGGAAAGCTTTTCAAGGCTTTGACGCACCGCCTCCACGCTTCCCTGAACATCCGCCTTCACGATTATGTTAAGGTTCTTCATTTCGCCCTCGGAAATCTGCGAGAACAAATCATCAAGGTTTACCGCGGCTGCCGCTTTGACGTTTTCATCCTTAATCTTCTGCTTTCTTGCTTCAACAACGTCACGCGCCGCACGCTCATCCGCTACGTCCCAGAAAAGCTCGCCTCCCTCGGGAGCCTCCGAAAGACCGACTATTTCAACCGGAACGGAGGGGCCCGCTTCTTTGATTTTCGCGCCCTTATCATCCGTCATAACGCGCACTCTTCCCACCGCGGTTCCCGCTACAACAACATCACCCTGGCGAAGCGTTCCGTTTTGAACAAGCACCGTGGCAACCGGCCCTCTTCCCTTATCAAGACGCGACTCTATAACCGTTCCCTTTGCGCGTCTGTTCGGGTTCGCCTTAAGCTCAAGCATATCCGCGCTTAAGATAACCATTTCAAGAAGCTCCTCGATATGGAGGTTATTCTTCGCGGAAACTTCCACGCAGATTGTATCTCCGCCCCATTCCTCTATAAGGACGTCGTTTTCCGAAAGCTCTCTCTTTACGCGTTCCACATCCGCATTTTCTTTATCGATTTTATTTATGGCAACGATTATTGTAAGCCCTGCCGCCCTTGCGTGGTTAATCGCCTCTATGGTCTGCGGCATGATACCGTCATCCGCCGCAACAACCAAAATCGCAATATCCGTTACCTGAGCACCGCGGGCACGCATTGCGGTAAACGCTTCATGTCCGGGCGTATCAAGGAAGGTTATCCTCCTGTCGTTGATTTTTATTCTGTATGCACCGATATGCTGTGTTATACCGCCCGCCTCACCGGAAGCGACATTCGTGTTTCTTATGGCATCGAGAAGCGAGGTTTTACCGTGGTCAACATGTCCCATAACAACTACGACGGGGTCACGTGGAACCAAATCCTCAGCGGCATCCTCCGTATCGTTGAAAAGCATATCCTCCTTGGTGACGATAACCTCACGCGTTACCTTTGCGCCCATATCCTCGGCAACGAGAACCGCGGTATCGAAATCCACGGTCTGATTTAAGTTTGCCATAACGCCGATAAGCATAAGACGCTTTATAACGTCGTTTGCGGTTGTTTTAAGCCTTTCGGCAAGCTCGGAAACAACGATTTCATCGGGAATCAAAACCTCAAGCTTTTCCTTTTTCTTCGGCTCGGTATGCTTGGGCACAAATGCCTCCTTCTTCATCTGAGGCTTGTTTTTCGGCCCTTTCTTAATCTTTTGCTTGTTTGTAACCGTATCCTTAAGCTCGGGAGCAAGCTCCTCTATCTTCTCGGAATCCTTGTATTTATCCAGGTCAACAACATTTGCCCTCGTATCGACATAACGCTTTTCCGCACTGCGGTTAGCCTTTTTCTCTTTCTCCGGCTTTTCGGTCTTTTCCTCCGGCTCTGCCGCCTCTTCCGATTTTTCCGCGGCCTTCGCCTTCTTTTCGGCCTTTTCCTCGTTTTCCTTCTTTTCGGGACAAAGACTCTTCATAAATTCATATATATCCGAGCCGTCGTCATAAAGCTTGGTGTAATGCTCCAACACGATATTCATATCCATATCGCTCATAGCGCTTGAATATCCCTTGACCGAAGAGCCCGCAGCCTTCAAAAGCTCCACCAGCTCGGAGCTTTTAACACCCATAGCCTTCGAAAGCTCATTTACTTTAATTTTTGCCATAGATACACCCCCAAAATTAGTCTGTTGTTTTCAAAGCGGCAAGCTCGGAAAACAATTCCTTGTCAATCGGCGATTTGAACGACCTCTCAAGTGCTTTTTTCTTTTCGGCCTCGGATGCGCATATTCCGTCCCTGCAGATATAAGCCCCTCTCCCGTTAGCCTTATGAGTAGGGTCGATAAAAATTTCACCGTCTTTATTTTTAACTATTCTTATAAGCTCTTTTTTTTCCTTGCTTTGCCTGCACACAGTGCACATTCTCATAGGTACGCTCTTTGCCATAATTATTCCTCTGAAGAAGCGCTTTCGCTTTTAATGTCTATTTTATATCCGGTAAGCCTTGCCGCCATTCTCGCATTTTGCCCCTCCTTGCCTATGGCAAGGGAAAGCTGATACTCCGGGACGGTGCAGAATGCACTCTTTTCCTCATCCGAAACCGTAACATCGGAAATTTTCGCCGGGCTCAACGCCGAGCGTATATATTCGGCCGGGTCTTCGTTGTATTTTATGATATCGATTTTCTCGTCGCCCATCTGACCCATGATGGCACTCACTCTCATGCCCTTTTGTCCCACGCAGGCGCCTATCGGGTCAATCTTATCATCGGAGGAATAAACCGCCATTTTCGTTCTGGAGCCTGCTTCTCTCACGATGCTTTTTATCTCCACTGTGCCATCGGAAATTTCGGGAACCTCCGTTTCAAAAAGCTTTTTGATAAGCCCGGGATGCGTTCTTGATAAAATTATCTGAGGTCCGGAATAGCCCTTTTTGATTTCAAGCACCAGGAATTTCATCCTCTGATTAAAGCTGTAGTCCTCTCCGTGAATCCTTTCGCTCATGGGAAGAATCCCCTCTGCCCCGTCCTCAAGCGATACAAGAAGTCCCTTTCTGTCCTCCTTCTGAATGATACCGGTGAGTACCTTTCCTTCCTTTTCGGAAAATGCGTCGAAAAGCTGTCCTCTCTCGGCCTCCCTTATCTTCTGGATAACAACCTGCTTTGCCGTCTGCGCCGCAATTCTGCCGAATCTCATCGGGTCAACCTCATAATCGACGAAATCCTCTTCCTCATAGGTCGGCTTTATTGCCTGTGCTTCCTCAAGTGAAATTTCGTTCACGGGGTCAAGCACCTCCGCAACAACCTTTTTCTGGGTATACGCCCTGATTGCACCCGTTTCCGCATCCATCTCCACCTTAACGTAAAGGTTATCGAGATAGTTCTTCTTGCAGGCCGCAACAAGCGCCGCCTTAATCGCCTCCGCCATGTACTCCTTTTTAATATCCTTTGTACGTTCCAGCTCGGAAAGAGCTGCCATAAGCTCCTGGTTCATTTTTTCTCGTTACCTCCTAAAATTCAAATACGGTTCTTACCAAAGCCGCTTTATCCTTCATAATTGTTATTTCTTCGCCGACCTCCGTTTTTAACGCGAAGGCTTCTTCGCCGGCAGACTGCAAAATTCCGTAAAGCTCCTTCTTGCCTTCCTCCGAGCCGAACATTTTAACGTAAACCTTTTTCCCGAGGGCCTTTTCAAAATGCCACGGACGCTTTAAGCTGCGCTCAACCCCGGGGGAGGAAACCTCCAGCTCATAGGCGCCCTTAATGGGATCGGCTTCGTCAAGCTTATCCGAAAGCGCCCTGCTGACCTTTTCGCAGTCGTCTATCGTGACGCCCTCATCCGAGTCGATAAAAACTCTTAAAACATTGTCGGCACCTTCCTTTTTGTATTCCACGTCGTAAACGTAAAGACCGTTTTCGGCGCAAACAACCGCCGCCAGCTTTTCCGCAACCTCTTCTGCCTTGGACACGAAAGCTCATCTCCTTGTCTTTATATAATGCGAAAGAGTGGGAGAATTCCCACTCTTTTATGCCATCTATGATTATAACACACTTTTTCCGAAAATGCAAGTCTTTTTTTATGTTTATTTTCTCTAAAAATTTCGCGTCCTATTCGCGGCTTTTATGCTACAATTCTGCGTGCGGTATAATAATCGCCTCTGGTCAACGGCTCAATGCATATTGTTCTTCCCGTATACGGGGCATGGATATACTGTCCGTTACCCACATACATTCCCACGTGATGAATTTCTCTTCCCGCTTTTTTGAAGAAAACCAAATCGCCGGGCATCAAATCCTCCCTCGCGACGTAAACACCGTTCTTCGCCTGGTCGGCCGCAACTCGGTTTATGCTTATGCCCATCTTCCTGTAAACATATTGAACGAAGCCCGAGCAGTCAAATCCGTTCGGCGTGGTTCCGCCGTAGACATAGCGTACACCTATATAATTTTTCGCTATACGCACCGCCTCCTCACCGCTTGCGGTACCCGAAAACGTAACCGCGGGAGCGGTATACGAAGATGAGCCGGAGGACGAAGCCGCACGCACCTGACGGTTGAGGCTTGCCACCTGATTTTGAAGGTCGGTAATGCTGACGGCCTTCTGCTTGCTTTGCTTTTCAAGCTCCGCTATCAAAAGAGTTTGCGTGTTCTTTTTTACAGTCAACGCCGCCTTGGAGTCCGTAAGCTCCTCTCTTTTTGCTTCCTGCCCCGCCTTAATGCTTTCGATTTCGGCCTTCTGCGCGGCAATCACCTCACGGGCCGCCTTTCGCTCCGAAAGCACCCTTTCGTCGTAATCAAGCAAATTCCTTATAATTTCCACATTGGACAAAAATTCCGAAAAGCTTCCGGAGGCAAACAAAATTTCAATATATGTCGAAGGGCCGTTTTCATACATAACCCTCGCCCTTGTCTTAAACGAAGAAAACTGCTCCTCACACGCCGCCTCGGCAAGCGAAAGCTCCTCCTCCTTTTCAGAAAGTTCCGCCTCGGTTTTGCCGAGCTCCTTTTCTATTTTCGAAATATCGGAGTTTAATTGTGTTATTTCGTTGTCTATTCTTGTTTTTTCATCCTCCGCGTTTTTAAGCTTTGATTTTATCGCCGCCTGCTCCTCCTTTGCGGCGCGAAGCTTTTCCGCCGCGGTGGCCGCATGTACGGGAAATGCCGAAGCAATAAACGTTATTATAAATATTATCGCAAGTATTATTGCGGCAATCGAAATTAATTTTTTGCGTTTTCTCATAAATGACCTCCAGTCAAAGAGAAGGAATACCGTAAAAAGCACCTTCGGCGCTTTTCGCCGTGCGTCCGATTTCAAATGTTCTCATAAGCATTATAGCACAAATATTTCATTTTGTCAAACTTTTTTAACAATTTCGTCACATTTAGCCGCCTCAGCGTTCATTTTACCCGACAAAAAGGGGAAGGACTCAAGTTATCGCTTCCCCTATTATTCTCGCTTTTTT
>CAZRUB010000013.1:0-1495 GCA_964603185.1 uncultured Ruminococcus sp. | reverse complement strand
CGACAAAAAGGGGAAGGACTCAAGTTATCGCTTCCCCTATTATTCTCGCTTTTTTTATTCCGCGGACGGCTCCGAAACGGCATCCTCATCCTCCGTCGTGCCCTCGGCTTCCGCTTCGTCATATTGCTCCGAGCCGATAATTGTGTCGGCCTCCCCGTTTCCGGGAATTTCGCACATTCTTCTGCCGTCGTCTTGGGCAACAACTATAACGGGACTGTACTGCGTTTGCATATTATCGTCATAATACGCCACCAGGGCATAATAAACCATGTGTCCGTCATATATGCTTATTCCCGCCGTGCGTGCATAGCTCGTACCCGTCAGATCGCGTATGTCCGTACCGTCAAGATTACATCTGTAAATACGGTTATCCGTCGGGCTTACATAGTAAATATACTTATCGTAAACGTTTATATAGCTTCCCATAAGCCCGCGGCCGATTTCGGTTATCTCCCCGTCGGACATATCAAGCCTTTTTATCTTGGAATCATCGTCCGCATCCGTATAGTAAACATATTTTCCTTTAACGTTAACGCTTGCGGTAACCGTATCCTCCAAAAGTACGACCGCCATTATATCCGCCGATTCGGCCGCTTCGCCCTCATATGCTTCGGCATAGCTTACGGCACTTTTGAGCTTCACTATCAAAAGATCGTTTATCGCAGGGTCAAAATAAATAATGTTTCCGGAGCTTATTGTGTAGTAAGAGCAGTATACGTTTAAGACTATCTCCTCCTCGCCCGTTTTAAGCGAGGTTCTTCTCAAAAATCCGCCGTAGGCGGAATCCGCCGTAAGATAATAAACCCAGTCGCCGTGAAATTCGGGATAGAGCGTTACACCGTCATGAATAAGAACGTCATCCCCGTTTTCCGAATACATGTAATACTTCGCGGCGGAGGTGTCGTAATAATAAATATTTCCCTTATATTTATCGAGGAACGCAACCGAGGTCTGCCTTAAAATTTCTTTTTCTCCCGTTCTTATATTGGTTTTCGCAAGCTCCGTTCCGTCTACGGATGCATGATAAAGCCTGCCGTCCTCAACAAAGCCGATTCCGGAATTATACATATTGTTAAGCCCCTTCTCCGGTGAAGAAAAAATCAACGCCTTTGCCAAAATAACCACCACGATTGCCGCGACAACCGCCGCGCAGATTGCTAAAATTCCGCGCCTTCCCAATTTCTTGTGCGCGGCGGACTCATCCTTCCCGCCGTCCGCCTCTTCACCTTCGGAGCCGTAGTTAACATCGGCAAAATCCTCTTTATCGAAGCTTGCCGTATCCTTCTTTTCCTCCGCCTCGTTATTTTCATTCATTTCGAATTTTTCGTCCATATTTTATTCCCCTTTACTTATTATCTCCTACATTATACACTCTGCCGAAAAAAAAATCAATACAAAAAAGTAAACATTATATTAATTGCTCGTCTAACCGAAGGAGAGCTTAGTGTAAAATAATAATTGGCAAAAGAAAGAGGATTCAAGTAAAAAAAGTTGG
>CAZRUB010000012.1:0-18086 GCA_964603185.1 uncultured Ruminococcus sp. | reverse complement strand
CATGAAAAGCGCCATTGTTCTTGCCGATAAAATAACCACGGTATCAAAAACATATTCTTATGAAATTATGCATGCCTATTTTTCCCATGGTCTCGATCCCATTCTTCGCGAAAACAGCTATAAGCTTACCGGTATTGTAAACGGAATAAACCAACGCCTGTTCAATCCCAAAACGGATAAAAACATCGCCTCCTCTTATTCGCCGTCCAATCCCTCCGGAAAGGCGATTTGCAAGCGTGCGCTCCGAGAAAAGCTCGGGCTTGAGCAAAGAGATGACGTTCCGATAATATCCATGGTTACACGGCTTGTTTCCCACAAGGGGCTTGATTTGGTGGAGTGTGTGCTTTCCGATATTCTTTCGCGCGATGTTCAGCTTGTTGTTCTCGGAACCGGCGATCGACGCTATGAAGATATGCTCCGCTTTGCCGAATATAATTATCGCGGCAAAATGTCCGCATGCATAACCTTCAGCCAAACCTTGTCCTCGGAAATATATTCGGGAAGCGACATTTTTCTTATGCCGTCCAAAAGTGAGCCCTGCGGGCTTTCTCAGCTTATTGCCATGCGCTACGGCACAATTCCCGTCGTTCGCGAAACCGGCGGCCTGTTCGATACGGTTCCGGCGCTCAATACCGAAACCATGGAGGGGCTCGGCTTCACCTTCAAGCTTTTCAATGCTCATGATATGTTGAACGCAATAGACAGAGCAACCGCCTTCTGGCATGATGCAAAAAAACGTGAGGCGCTTATTAAAAAGCTTATGAAGCATGATTCCTCATGGGCCGAGCCCGTTAAGGAATATGCTGCGATTTACGAAGCATTAAGATAAGTAAAAACGAAAGGATTGACACACATTGAAAAAAGAAGAACTGATAAAAGAGCTGGAAACCGAATGCCTTGACAGCTTCGGTTGCTCAATAAGCGAAGCATCAAAGCTTCAAATATACAAAACACTTTGCACCGTGGTGCGCGATATGCTGGCACGCCAAAGAAAATCCTTTACGGACAGCTATACCGCCTCCGAAAAAAAGCAGGTATATTATATGTCCATGGAGTTTTTGGTAGGCACCTCCCTTCACAACAACCTTTTCAACATGGGCATTGAGGACACGGTAAATTCCATACTTTCGGAAAAAGGCATAAGCCTTTCCGAGCTTTATGAAATGGAGCCCGATGCCGGACTCGGAAACGGAGGCCTTGGCAGGCTCGCTTCCTGCTATATGGACTCTATGACTACCCTCGGCTATCCCGCCACCGGCTTTTCCATAAGATATGAATTCGGTATTTTTCGCCAAAAAATAGTTGACGGCTGGCAGATGGAATTTCCCGACGATTGGCTGACCTTGGGCGATGTTTGGCTTCGTCCCAGACCGGATGAGGAATTCGAGATAAAATTCGGCGGCAACGTTGAACAGACCTACGAAGACGGAAAGCTTGTTTTCCGCCACGAAAACTATTCCGGCGTTATGGCCGTTCCTTACGATATGTTCATTTCGGGATACAATTCCGATTCCGTTAATCAGCTCGTGCTTTGGAGTGCAAAATCCCCCTCCAAGTCATCGATTGATCTTAATTATTTTGTGCGCGGAGAGCACCTTAAAGCGCTTGAGCAAAATACAATGGCGGAGGTTATTTCCAAGGTTCTTTATCCCGCGGACAATCATGTTGAAGGAAAAATTCTTCGCTTAAAGCAGCAATATCTTTTGGTTTCCGCTTCGCTTCAAAGCATAATTCGCCGTCATATAAAAAATTACGGCACTCTTGAAACTCTTCCGGACAAGGTTGCCATCCATATTAACGACACGCACCCCGCACTGTGCGTGCCGGAGCTTATGCGTATTTTAATTGACGAATACGGCTATGGCTGGGACAAGGCATGGGCTATCACGGAAAAAACCCTTTCCTACACCAACCACACCGTAATGAGCGAGGCCTTGGAGCGTTGGCCGGAGCATATATTCTCTTCCCTGCTTCCCCGCGTTTTCCAAATTGTATGCGAAATCAACAGACGGCTTACATTATCGCTTTACGAACGCTATCCCGGCGATGTTGCAAAGGTTGATTATATGGCACCGCTTTCCGGAGGTGAGGTTAAAATGGCAAATCTTTGCCTTGCCGCATGCCATAAGATAAACGGCGTATCCAAGCTCCATTCCGAAATTCTCAAGGACAGCATATTTAAGGACTATTACACCATCCATCCCGAGCGCTTTACAAACGTTACCAACGGTATTGCATATCGTCGCTGGCTCTGTCAGGCAAACCCAGCACTTACGGCACTTCTTAAGGAATTAATCGGCGACGGCTTCTTAAAGGATTCCGAGGAGCTTAACAAGCTTATGTCTTACCATGGCAACAAGAAGGTTCTTGAGGCACTCCGAAAAGTTAAGCTTGACAATAAGCTTCGCTTATCCGAATATATCTCCAAAGCCAATGGCATAATCGTTGACCCGAATTCCATCTTTGACGTTCAAATAAAGCGCCTGCACGAATATAAGCGTCAGCTTCTGAATGCACTTCAAATCATCCATATGTACAGAAGGCTTAAGGAAAATCCGTCGCTCGATATTCCCCCGCGCACATTCATTTTCGCGGCAAAGGCATCCTCGGGATATTTCATGGCAAAGCAGGTCATAAGGCTTATTTGCGCCATTGCAAACACCGTAAATTCCGACCCCGTTGTGCGTGAAAAGCTTAAGGTTGTATTTTTGGAGGATTATAAGGTTTCGCTTGCCGAAAAAATCATTCCCGCGGCGGAAATATCCGAACAGATATCCATTGCCGGGAAGGAGGCCTCCGGAACCGGAAACATGAAGCTTATGATAAACGGAGCGGTTACACTCGGCACCCTGGACGGCGCAAACGTTGAGATCCACGAGCAGGTCGGCGACGATAATATGTTCCTGTTCGGTCTGACCGCGCCTCAGGTTGAGGAGCTTTGGAAAAAAGGCTATGACCCTCTTTATTATGTCAGGCGTGACCCGGAGCTTTCCGATATTATCGGAATGCTTACCTCCGGCGCATTCGGCTCTTCCTTCGATGATATAGCAAAATCGCTTCTTACGAACAGCTTCGGCACCGCCGATGCATATATGACCTTAGCGGACTTTAACGATTATGTGAGAGCGCAGAACTTGGTTTCCGAGGTTTACCGCGATAAAGATAAATTCACCGATATGTCGCTTGTAAACATAGCGCGCGCCGGCATCTTCTCCGCCGACCGTGCCGTTAAAGAATATGCCGATAATATATGGCAGCTTTAAAATCCCTTCGGGAACGGAAAAATTCCGTTCCCGAATTTTAAGTGAGGTATTTTATGAGAATTTTATACGACAGCAAGCTTTCAAAGCATAAAAAGCCGTTCGGTTGTGTAAAAAAGCATGAGGAATGCGAAATAACCCTTTATATTCCCAAGTCCTGCAATACGGTGCGTGCTTTTCTTATGATAAAAGCCGATGACGGACTTCTTATGCAGCTTCCGCTGAACAAGCAGTGCGAGAAGGACGCTTATGAGCATTACAGCTGCGTCTTTTCCTTGTATCGTGAGGGGCTTTACTTTTATTATTTCAAAATAGAAACCGATGCTTCCGTCTTTTCGCTTTATAAATTCGGTGCCCATGACACAAATATAGAGGAGGGCGAGCTTTGGCAGCTCTCCTGTATAAAAAACGGCGCTCCCGATACCGATGATTTTTATTCCGGCGCCGTATATTATCAAATTTTCCCCGACCGCTTCTTCAAGGAAGATATTTTATCCGCAAAAGGCAAGCTTTCCCCCTTCATCATTCATTCGGACGAAAGCGATATTCCCGATTTTCTTCCCGACGGCAACGGCAAAATACTTAACAATGATTTTTTCGGAGGCAATCTTAAAGGAATAGAGAAAAAGCTCCCCTATCTTAAATCGCTCGGTGTTAACGTAATTTATTTGAATCCCATTTTTTTTGCGTATTCAAATCATCGCTATGACACCGCGGACTATATGAAAATCGACCCGCTTCTCGGCACGGAGGAGGATTTTAAAAGTCTGTGCGACCGTGCGCATGAGCACAGCATGCGAATAATATTGGACGGTGTGTTTTCCCACACCGGAGCGGACAGTATATATTTCGACAGATTTAACCGTTTCGGCAACGGAGCGTATTCCTCGGAAAATTCCCCGTATAAAAGCTGGTACAGCATTGCCGCGGATAAAAGCTATCCCTCATGGTGGGGAATAGAAACCCTCCCCTGCGTAAATGAGCTTGCTCCGTCATTTTCCGACTATATCACGGCCTCCGAAAACAGCGTGCTTTCTCACTGGCTCACTCTCGGTGCCGACGGCTTTCGCCTGGATGTGGCGGACGAATTGCCCGATGAATTTATAGCCTTGCTTCATAGCAGGGTTCACCAAATAAAAAAGGACGCAATCGTAATAGGTGAGGTTTGGGAGGACGCGTCAAACAAAATAAGCTACGGCGTAAGGCGCAGATATTTTACGGACTGCGAGCTTGATTCCGTTATGAACTACCCGTTCAGAGATGCGATCATAGCCTTTATCACCGGTGCCTCGGATGCTTTATCCTTTTCGGAGACAATCATGACGATTTGCGAAAATTATCCCCTCGATGTTTTAAACAGGCTCATGAACAGTCTTTCCACCCACGATACCGAAAGAATTTTAACGCTTTTATCCGACTGTGTGCGCCCCGAAAGCCGTGAAGGGCGCGCCGAATACAAGCTTTCCGCGGCGGAACGCGAAAAGGCCGTTTCACGTGAGCTTGCGGCGTCGTTTTTGCAATTTATGCTTCCCGGTTCTCCTTGCATATACTATGGCGATGAAGCCGGCGCGGAAGGCTTTGAGGATCCGTTCAACCGCGGTTTTTTCCCTTGGGGGAACGAGGATTTCGGTTTAACCGCACATTACCGAAGGCTTGCGGAATTAAAAAACACAATACCCGAGCTTAAAGCAGGCAATACCTTTGTTTATTCTCCCGACAATTCAACCGTAATAATAAAAAGAACGCTGGGGGATTCCTCCGTTTATGCGGTTGTAAGCTTAAATGAGGATTTCGAAATTCCGGGAAAAGAAATCATCCTATCAAGCACACAAGACAATCGGCTTTCGGAATACGGCTTTGCATTGTACAAAAAGTAAGCTAAAAAAATAACGGGCATTCTGCTTTCACGAATATCCGTTATTTTTTTCTGTTTCGATTAGGCGATACATCTTTATTGTTCGGAATTTTTGGCATCCGCAACACTCCATATCGTTACGGAAGCAATTACAATCACACCGCCTATAAGCGAAAACACTCCGGGGGTTTCACCGTCAAATATCATTACCCACACGGGATTCAAAAGCGGCTCTATCGCCCCTATAAGCGAGCAGGCAAAGGATGAGCATTTTCCCACCGCAAGGCACATGAGAACATACGGTATTCCAAGCTGAAGCACACCCAACACCATCATTAAAACGAAATCCGTGCCGGTTACCCGTGCGGGGAAAATAAGATACATTACCGTGCCGAATACAGCGGTAATAACGTGCCCCATAAGCATTCCGCTCATTCTTTCCGAAACACTCACCTTTCCGAAAATCATATATACGAATGCCAGGCTTATTCCGGCACCTATAGCAATGCAATTCCCCGGCATTTTATCACCGGCGGATATCGATTCGGCGAAAAAAAACGTTATTCCCAAAAGAGTGGTGATTGCAACCGCTGTATCTCGAAATTTCAGTTTTTCCTTATAAATAAGCGCCGAAAACAACAAAAGAAATATGGGCTCGGTAAATTGCAGCACAATTGCATTTGCCGCATATGTTAATTTGTTCGCAAGAACAAAGCATACAAAGGTGGCCGCGGCGAAAAATCCTCCCGCAGCCACTTTTTTATTAAAGGAAAATTTAATTTTCGCACATATCATAAACACCGCCATGCAAATTGCCGCAAAAAAGCTTCGCACTCCGGCTATCATAAACGGCCCGCACCCGATAAGCTTAATAAATATTCCCGCCGTGCTCCAAAGCGCCGCACAGGTTGCCATTTGAATTATTCCGATTGTTTTTTTATTCATTAAAATCGCTCCAATTTATATTTCTTATCATAGCTCTTTATGCTGATTTGTTCCGAAACGATAAGCCTTCCGTCATCCGTTATCAAAAGCGCGGCCACATCCTTGTGCTCCTCAAGATAAGCCCTTGTCCCTTCCTCACCCATCACATAAAACGCGGTGGAAAGCGAATCGGAAATGAACCCGTCGCTTGAAATTACCGTTGCGCTTACTATTCCGCTTTCGGCAGGATAACCCGTTTTGGGATCAATAATATGAGAATATCGTTTTCCGTTTTCCACAAAATACCGCTCGTAACCTCCGGAGGTGGATATTACGGCAGCCTCAGTCTTAAGCACCGCCGCATAGCCTTCGCCGTCCGGGCTTTTCAGCGCAATCTTTGCATCTCTTTTATATACCGTCACCGTTCCCCCGAGGCTGATTAAAGCGGCTTTTATATTGTATTTATCTAATATTCCGCAAAGTCTGTCCGCGGCATAGCCTTTTGCCGCGGCGCCGAAATCAACCCTGGCACCCTCGGACTTAAGCTTGCCGTATCCGCATTTTTCCAACGCATCGGCCAGCTCTGCTTCGGACGGCACCTTAAATGCGTCCCCTCCGAAGCCCCAAAGCCTTATAACCGGATAAAGCGTCACATCGAAGGCCCCTCCGGTTTCCTCACTCACCGAAAAAGCACGGTTCAGCAAAAGCTCCGTTTCCTCATCCGCTTTTCCGCTTTCGTTATACCTTGCGATTGCACCGTTTCCGTCAGCATCAAGCTCGGCATGCAGTCGCGTTATTTCCTTTTCGCATTCTTCAAGTGCTTTTTCCGCGTCCCTGCCGCGAAGCGAAAGCTCAACCACCGTATCAAACGCAAAAAGTGTTTTTTCAGCGTTCCGTTCCATATTAAGCAAAAAATACGCTCCGAACAAAATGCCTGTAATAAGCACTCCCGATATTATTCTTTTTTTCATCCGTCACCTCAGCACACTGTCGTAAATCAAGGCGAAAACCTCACGCACATAATATGTCGGCTTAAGCAAAAACATGGTGTCTGCCGAAACGGGCTCGCTTTCGATTCCCATGCTTTTCGCTATCATGCAGGCACGCGCCTCGTGAAATTCGTTTGTAACTATCCCGATTTTTCCGTCTATTCGGTTTTCCTTCATAATTTCCGCGGAGAATTTCAGATTTTCATAGGTGGAGAAGGACTTATCCTCCATATAAATTCTGTCCGGCGAAATACCGCGCTCCGTAAGGTATTTGAACATACACTCGGCCTCGCTTATTTCTTCGTCCGCACCCTTGCCTCCCGACACTATCGCCGAGGAATTCGGATTTTCCGAAAGATACAGATAAGCCGCGTCAAGTCTTTCTTCAAGCATTAGGCTCGGGCTTTCGCCCTTAACCTGACAACCCAAGACTACAAGAGTCATGTTTTTTTCATCCGATGAAAATCCGCCGCGGATAATTATCGAAAGCAATACCGCGAAAATCGAAACACACAAAATCAAAACCGCCGAAAAAGCATAGGTAGAAATTCTGAATGCACGGCGATTTTTATGCTTTTTCCAAAATGCTTTTACGCTTTCGAGCTTCATCGTGACCAAAAGCAAAAATAGGCTTCCGAAAATTCCGAAAAAATTTCCCGAATTGAATATTCCCGCCCATAAAAGCGGTGCCGAAAACATAAAAAGCGAAACGCATAAAAGCAATATGATAAATTTCCTCATTAAAAATTTGCCCCGTTCCAGCCCCAGTTAAAGCATTCCTCATATTTCACGTAAATTCTGGCGGGCAAAAGTCCGAGCTCCTTTGAATAAATCCTCGTAATTTCCGCCGTCAGCGCAGCATACTCTTCTTTTTTTGCCGTCCCGAAAATTTTAACGTCAACAAAGGCCGTATCCGAATCGTCGTTTCCGGCAAAATACATTTTCGTATTATCGGTAAACGACAACATCAAGAACCTCTCGTTCTTGCCTTCTATCAGCTCAATCGCTTGTCCCAAAAGAGCTTTTATATTTTCTCTTTTTTCTTCATTGATTTTAACACTTGTAACAGTTCCTATGTAAGGCATAAAAAACACTCCTTTTTTCATCGATATTCCGAATAATATTGCCGCTTCACACTTTATTTCAGGCGAAGCTTTTTCAAATACGCCTTTTTATCATCTGTTATTCTTAAGCTTTCCACGGCTTTTTGAATAACTTTATTGTGCACCCACTTATCAAGGCTTCCGTTTTCTATAAATGTAATCGCACTCTCCCACTGCTTGGTCAGCGCCGTTGCGAAAAACCACGCCTTCATCATATTAACATAATATTCATCGGATTTAACGCCTGCGGCAAGATAAAGATATTTCGGCTTAAAATCCTCGTCCTGAAAAAAACACATCAGCATTCCCAGCGCAAAACGCACCTCATAAGCTCTTTCGGAGGCAATCCATTTTTGGATTTCCGAAAGTAATTTTTCTTTGTTCTTTTTAAAAGCCTTTGGCTTTATCACATCCGTAACAGCCCAGTTGTCCATATACGGAAAAAAGTCCTCCAAGGCCTTTATACATTCCTCATAGTCGTCAATCTCCGAAATAACAATGGCATGAAGCATATTTTCATCATTGTATTCATGGGGAAGTGCGGTTAAAAATTCTCTGTACTCTCCCGCTTTTATCAGCTCTTTTGCCGTTTTTCTCAAATCCGGGGTTCTGACCCCCAATATTTTCCCCCTCGCAACATTCGGAATAAGCCTTGCATGAAACTCGGCGTATTTATCATCCTTTAATTCCGTAAGCCTTGATTTTATATCCATTTTAATCCTTCCCTGAAAATAATATCGTTTTTTAAGCTTCACCGCAAGCCTTATGCCTATAGTATAACATATTTTCCGTAATTTTCAAGCAATATCTTAAAATATATTGTCGCTTCGGCAATAAAACAGTCTTAAATATCTTGATTTTTTTTACATTTTGTGATAGTATATACTAAGCATCGATAAAAAGAAAGGAAAGGAAAAATAATGAACAACACTTCAAACAAAGGCGGATGGCGAAATAATAAATGGATAAGGGCCGCCATTCCCGCACTGCTTTTGCATTGCAGTATCGGTACCGTGTACTGCTGGTCAATCTTCTCCCAGGAAATAGCCGACTATATCGGTTTTTCCAAAAGCGCAACGGAATGGGCCTTCAGCTTCGCAATATTCTTTTTGGGCATGTCTGCCGCATTTTTGGGCAATGTGGTTGAAAAGGATATACATAAATCCTCTCTCATCGCCGCGGTATGCTTCGCCCTCGGCATGGCCGGAACAGGCGGCTTTATCTATTACGGCGGCTTGCATTCTGGCAGTCCCGTCGCTCTTATCGGAATTTATCTGTGCTACGGTCTAATAATGGGCATCGGGCTCGGCACGGGCTATCTTTCGCCGGTTAAAACTCTTATGCTTTGGTTCAGTGACAGAAAAGGCCTCGCAACGGGTCTGGCGGTTGCCGGCTTCGGTGCCGCAAAGGCAATTGCAAGCCCCATTATGCAGGCAATGCTTGACGGCTTGGGCGAAGGCGGAATTTACAAAATGTTTTTAATACTCGCTTGCGTTTATTTCGTCATGATGTTTTTGGGGCACCTGCTTTTGAAAAAGCCCGACGGCTGGCATGAGCCTACCGATAAGTCCGAAAAGAAAAGCATTATATCCGTGCTTAAAACCAAGCCGATAAAAAATTATATCGGTATTTGGCTGATGTTCTACATCAACATAACCTGCGGTCTTGCGCTTCTTTCACAGGAGAAAATGATTTTAAAATGCATCGGTCTTGCCGGCTATGTGGGGATTATTTCCACAATCAGCGCCGTATTCAATGCCGGCGGAAGGCTCGGCTTTTCCGCATGGGCGGATCATTTGAAGGACAGGAACACGATTTATAAGATAATATTTATTCTTTCGATTGTCTTCACCGCGGTTGTTATCGCAACGGGCGGAATTTCAAACGGCTTGGGAAATCCCATCCTCACCGCTCTCGTTCTTGTTTTGATAATAGTTGTAAATGCCGGGTACGGCGGCGGATTTTCCAATGTCCCCACCCTGCTTTCCGACCATTACGGTATGAGTAACATAAGTGCCATACACGGAATCACGCTTTCCGCATGGGGCTTTGCCGGCCTTACCGGAAATCAGCTTGCCACCCGGATTGTGAACCGGTTCGGCGAAACGATTGATGTTCACGGCGTTGCGGTTAATCCCGTCGGCTATCAAACCGCCCTTTACGTAACGATTGTGCTTTATATCGTGGCATTGCTTTTAAGCATATTCTTTGTGAAGCCGTCAAAAAAAGAGGCTTAAACAAAAAAAGAAGCTATAGAATACAGAAAAAGAAACGCAGGGAGGCCTGAACCGACCTCCCAATCCAAAATACAATGACAGTACACCTGACCGACGGAGAACGCCACACAAAAAAGGCCGGACGAAATCAATCGTCCGGCCTTTAATAATCCCTTGATTTTTACCTAAAACAAGCCTTCCGTCATATTTCGCATGCCGCCTTCCCATTGGTGGTGCTACGCGACTGAGGGCTTGTTGAAAATCGAATTTATCATCATTTGCCGAAAAAGAAGCCTTATAAAAGACCTTCGGCCCCGCCGAAGGTGAGCGGAGCCGAAGGTCTGCGTCAATTTTCAAAATTTGTCCAATCGGGATTTTCCGTAAGACTTGTCCATTTTTCGTGAACACCGTCTTCCTTTAATTCATAATCGTGGTTGTTTACGGCTTCCTGCACGGCAAGATAATACCAAACGTTTTCGTCCGTATTATCCGGAGGTGTGAGCATATTGTGGAGCAAATCGGTTTTACCCTCGGGTTGTCTTTTGAGCACCCTGTTAATAAGCGTTACAACCTCCGCTCTTGTTATGCTGTAATCGGGTCTGAAATATCCGTCATATCCGATTACCCAATCAACGGATGCGGCACGGTTAATATATTCCCTTGCCCAATGCGTCGCAATATCCGCAAATAAATCCTCCCCGTCATACCTAATCTCCATATCCGAAATTCTTACCATTATGGTTGCAAATTCGGCTCTTGTTATCTTTTCGTTCGGAGCAAAAATTTCCGATGTTCTGCCGCGGATTGCGCCGAGCCCCGCAAGAGTCGAAACGGAAACATTGAACCAATCGCTTTCGTTTACGTCGGCAAAACCGTTTTCGGTTGTCCTCGCCTCCGTGCGTACCTCACCTGAGAGCAGCCTGTAAAGCATCTCTGCCGCTTCGGCCCTCGTAAGGTCTGCATCGGGACAAAAATATCCGCCGTCTCTGCCTACGATGTAAGCATAATGCTCCTTTGTAAATATATCGGGCCTATAGCTCGGTTTAGCCGTACTACCGCTTTCATTTTCAATCCATTTCGCGTAAACCGTCGTATTTTCGGTCATTTTTATTTCCGCGGCCCTTTTTGTCAATTCCTTGTCGGTGTACCATCCGTCAAAGTCGTATCCGCTTTTCGTTGTGGTATAGCCCGACAAATCGACAACCGTGTTCCTTGCCCTTGACACGGCATCGACCGACGTGCCGCCGTTTGCCTCAAAGGTAAGCTTGTAGGTAACGGTGCCTCCTCCGCCACCTCCGCCGGATGAGCTTTCGCTCTTTAATAGATATGTATATATTCCTTCTTCGCCGTAATCGGTATATTCCGAATTTTTGCACCTTTCAAAATTTCCGCTTGCGCATTCGGTGCAGTCATCGCTTCCGCACGCGACAAAATAAACCGCCCTTACGACCGTTTTGGAATTCTTAAGCTTTTCTTCGGGTCCCTTCTCTTCGCCGAATCTCACCGCCGTTCGCTTTGAGTTTTCATTCGTCGGGTTGCTTCCGTCGGTGGTATAATAAAGAACAACCCTTTCATCGCTCGAATGATATGCATTCAGCACATGATATTCTTCGTTTTTCTTGAAATAGTCCGGTTTCTCGTCGGCTTCAAGCGTAGTTTTCGGAATATCCAAATGCACAAACTCAATGTTGTGCTCCCGCTTCGTTTCTTCCTTATTGCCGTCAATCCAGTACGTGATGCTCAAATCCTTAATAAGATAGGTCGGAATAAGGGGGGTGTTTTTGTTAAACGAAACCACACCCGAATCATAGCTTCCTCCGCCCGCCTCCTCGGTCAGATTGTATGAATATTCATAGCTGACGCCCTCCGACGGCGTAAATAAAATTCCCTTGGCATAATCGCCCGTACCGAGACGGTGAGCGCTTATGCAATGCTTTGAAAAAGGATATTCGATGCTGACCGCGGCCCCCAGCTTCGTATCGTCGGTCACGACATAAGCTTTATACACCACATCGCTTATTTTCCCCGTATTTTCGTTTTTAACGTATGCCTTGACCGTTTTGGACTCATTCGCGCGGTATCCCGAAAAATCGCTCGTTCTGTAGTTCCAGCCTTCCTCGGTGCTTTGCATATAGTAAAGCCTGTATCTTCCCTCTTCGGGTGTTTTTTCGGAGCGCGAAATCGAAATTTCGACGTTATCTGATTTTTTGTACACACCCGACTCCGGCGTTATTGAGGGTGCCGGAGGAACAAAATAATATAAATACGCCGCTTCGGAGCTTATTTCGGCCGCATTTTTTTCATCGCGGGCTCTTGCGTAAAGAATTTTTACCGCATTGTCGAATTTTGTAACGCACGGCGCTTCTTCCGAAAAAAGCTTCCATTCGTCGTCCGTGTCAAACCGCCACTCAATCACCGCATTGTCGTTGCCACATTGCGGATAAAGCTTTACCAAAAAGCCCGACTTGTCTTCCTCGTAGGTGCCGCTTTCCTTGTCCGCAATCGGCGGCAGAAGCTCGTCCGCCTCCTCGTCAGCGGCGTAAATATACGCGTTTTCCGCGGATAAAACCCCGTCAAGCTCCTCCGAAAGCCTTAAAATCACCTTCTGCGAAAAGCATTTATCCGATTCGAAAATCGGATCCGCAAGTTTTCCGTCTTTATATGCTCTGTATGCCGAGCCTGTTGCGGTGTCGATATAAAACACGGAAAAATCCTTTCCTTCTGCGTTCGTGTCATTGGAAAAGCTTTGCTCGATAAAGCCCTCGTCATCGTTGCCTATTATATAATTTACCGTGCAGCGATTATCATCGCTTTTTTCCACCGTGAGCGCATCTACGGCAATAACGGGAAGCTTTTTTGCCGCAACGGATGCCGTTGCCTTCGGCGCAGAAGGCGTTACGCGGTAATAAAAGCATGCAACATCGCTCTGTATGTCGACCCCGTTAATTTTGCGCACCGCAACCGCCTTTACGGTCATAGTGTCGATAATGTTTATTTTATCGCCCTTTTTGTATAAAAACGTTTTCGCGCCGTCCTTGCCGACTTCTCTTATATCCGGGTCCTGCGTAAATTTGCCGTCACCCGTCCCTACGGTGTAATATATCTCCGTTTCCGAGGGTACGTTTTCAAACTCGGTGTAAAATTCGTCACTGCCGATTTCCCTGGTGTAGAACCCGGGCTTAAGCGTCACCGTGGGCTTCTGAGGCCTGTTATATACAACGCCGTAGCTGTGCTCGACAACGTCGGACGCCCAGCCGTCGCCGTTTACGATAACCGCCTTCACCGTGACAGCGTCGTTTACGGTTATGTTCACCGAAAGCCCCTCCGCCGCGTCGCTTTTCTCCGGGGCTCTTCCGTCGGTGGTATACCGAAGCTCATAGCCTTCAAGCTCCCTGCCGTAGATAAGCTCCGGCGAAAAAACCGTAACGGTACCCGTACCGTTGAACTGTGTGCTTTCCGGCGAGAATATCGGATTTTCGGGCTTTATGACGTATAAAAACTCCTCGCCCGAATCATCGGCTTCGCCGCCCTTTATTCTTGCACGGAATTTTGTATATTCGGTAAGCGTGAATACTTCGCCGCCATAGTCCGAAAACGTTCTTCCGCCGTCATACGAAATTTCGATTTTTTTGCCTGACTCGGCTGGATAAAGCATTACGTCAACGCTTCCGGTGTAAACCCCCGAGGGATGGTATGCCAAAACTCCGCTTTCGGAATTGTCAGAAAAAACATACCAGAAGGAGGATACCTCGCCCCATTTTCCGCCGTATCTCGCCGCCGCCTTTATAACCGAATTGCCCTTAAGCTCTATGGGCTCCGAATAGGGTACGGCGCCCGCCGCCCGCGGATCGCTTCCGTCGGCGGTGTAGTAAATATCACTGTTCGGCGTAGCGCATAAAAGCGTTATCGTTCTTCCCTTATCCAAGCCTGAATCGGGTGACGCCGACACATTGCCGGGCTTTATGCCGAGGAAATATTCCGAAATTTCACTTTTGCCCAGATTATTCACGGCGCAAAGACGGATTTTCACATCGCCTGTCACAGCCTCGTGAATCTGCCCTTCGCGCCCCGCCTTTGCCCAGCCCGTACGGGGGCTGACAGCTTCCGAATCGGTTTTTATGTCGTCCTTCGTCACATTTTCGTTGTATGTGTAGTAAATTGTCGTTGCGGTCGAAAGCTCGCCCGATGTCATGGTGTCCGACGCATTCACAAAATAGCCGTCATTCGAATAGACCTCGGTGTAGGCGGTCGGAATAAGCTCGCCCCGCGAATTAAAAAGATAAGGCTTTCTCGGAAGGAACGTGTATTCATAATCCTTCACATCGCTCCACTTTCCGTCCTCACGCAAAAACGCGGTTTTCACCGTAGTGTTCGACGATATATCGATTGTGTCCCCCTCGGCGAAAATCCTGCGTGAAGCCGTGTCCTTTTTCGGGCTTACGCCGTCAAGCGTGAAGTAGATTTCGCCCTTTTCCTTGTTGTCGTGGCGAAGCGAAATTTCTATTTCTTCGTTATAGATTCCGGCAGGATGGTCGCTGTCGGGATAGGGCGCGCTCGGCTTATCCCTATCCTCTATCGTTAAGTAAAAACAACCGTCGTTTTTAACCGTCGTGTTAAAGCGCAGCGCATCGGCGTCCGAGTTATTCTTGGCAAAAAGCTTTAAATCGTCCTCCGTGTCGCATTCAAGCCTTAAGTAGGTATAGCCCGTTCTTATGGGCGTAAGCGCAAGCATGCAAAGATTGTACCATTTGTCATTATTCGCTCCGCTGTAGGGGAAATAGCCGGTGTCCATGATGAAAATCGTTGCTTTTACATATGCCCGCGTTTCGCCGCTGTCGGACGCGGGAACAAAATGCTCCGGCATATGAAGCATATATCCCGGATTTAATACGGCTTCGTTGTTTTCGATTATATCGTCATCGTCCGGAATGGAAAAATTCTTATCATCGTTCGGAACGGTATAGTCCATAATTTCATTTAAGTTTTCGTTTACGGGCTTAAAATATCTTGTGTCATAGGATATTTTAACCTTGTATCCCTGAAGGTCAAACTGCGGTGATGTGTGCCTTGCGCTCTCCCTCGCCTTTGCCTCCTCCGCCGCGGCAAAGCTCTCGGCATCTTCTCCAGTAAGTCCCATGCTTTCCGCCCTTTTTAACGCAAGCTCCTTCGCCTGCTTTGCCGCGGCCTTAACGGCTTCATCGTCCGCGGAAATATATTCGCCTTTATTCGGCACATCAACGGCGAAAAAAATTTCGGCATCCTCGCCCATATACACGGTTGTTTTGTTTGTACTCTCCGTCAGGGAAGGGCTCGAAAGCGCGTGAAGATAAACCTCCCTTTCAAGCTTTTTTTCAAGCTTTTTTGCGTTCTCGGATTCCGACGCAAAAACAGCTGTGCTCGGGCAAAGCCCCGCCAAAATTATGATATTCAACAAAAAAGCCGAAAGCCTTTTTTTAATTCCCCCATGCTTCATAATCAACCGCTCCTTATCCTGTGTTTTCCCTGTTTTTCCCGTTGCTTTTTCGGTTTTTGATGCAAAAAACAAGCATTCTCTTACAAAAGGCGTAAAAGGTATTTTGCGCCTTTTGTAAGAGAGCCGCTTAACATAAAGCGGCTCTCCCGGTTTTTAAGCATTGCCCAATTGTTTAATTGTTCAATGAATGAAGAACATATGCAACGTCCGTTATGTCAATCTGACCGTCACGGTTTAAGTCATACTTAACAAGCTTTTCTTGGTCCTTCGCGCTCATAGAGCCGATGTCGTAGGTTCCGTAATAGCTTGTTACCGCCGCAAGGTCATACTCGTCGATGATGTAGTCCATCGCGATATCGCCCGCAAGGAAGTTGTGTGCCATTGCCGCACCGCCTTCCTCAACACTCTTCGCATTAAGCTCAACACTGTTCCAGAAGCTTAATACCAATGCGTCGTTCTCGTCCTTGCCGCTCTTCATGTTCGTCTGATATGTGAATTTTCTGTAGCCCTTTGCTTCAAGGGTTACGGTCACATAGCCTACGGGAATGTCCTTAAAGTCAACATGGCCGTTGTCCTTGTCGTCGATCGTTACTGTCACGGGCTCGTACTTCTTGCCCAGCGAATCCTTAAGCGTTACAGTCATATACTTGTAGTCGTCGGAAACATCTTTGAAAATATCATGCACGAAGCTTATGTTCACGCGTATCGAACGAACGTCCTCGGCAACGTTGGTATCAATCGCGTCCGCAATTGTGAGCGTGTCGTCCTTGAAGTATGCTTCGTCGGTCGTGTTGTACTTCGTTGCAATAACCTCGTTTGCATAGGCTTTGTCAATTCCGACCGTGAAGCTTCCCGCCTGAGGAATTACGATTGTGCCCAGAACTATTTCTTTTTCCGCCTTGCGGTCAGCCTTGTTCCAACGGAACATGTAAACATTTTCCTTGCCGACTGCGGTGTTCTCCACAACGGTTATATCGTCGTTCGATTCAACAACCTCATAGCCTGCCGCATTTGTGCTGATTTTAAGCTCGGCATTAACAAATTCGTTAATCTTCTTGTCGTCGGCGCCTTCGATAACGATGTTGTATTCGCCCTTCTTGCCGCTAACCTCCACAACCTTAACGTTGAGCTTTTCGGCAACGCTTTCGCTGTCCGCTACGGTATAAACCGAAGCGATAACGTTTGCGTCATCGTTCTTCGAATATGTCGCATCGCCACTGAGCTTAATTCCGGCAACGCTTGCATTTTTAACGGTTACGTTTGTTTTCTTGTTCGCGCTTCCGTTGATTGTAAGCGATATTCCGTCTCTGATATCAAATCCGATTTCGCATCCGTCAATCGTAACCTCGGAATTCTCGATCGTCAAATCATTCGTCGTCGCCTTAAATCCGGACTCAACGTTCTTAACATCAATTTTTGAATCTTTAATTTCTGTGTTCTGCAAAAACGCACCTGTTGCTCCGTCAACGTGTACTTCGGAGCCGTCAATAACGGTACAGGAGCTTCCGTTTGCGGCAAACACATATCCTTCCTGCTCAGATGCTCCGCTATAGTCATAGTTTGTAATATAAATCTCTGAGCCGTTTGTTACCATGAAGTTGTATCCATATTCCGCATTAAAGATATAAGGTGTATTCGTCTTATGAAGGTTGTCGCAATAAAACTTAACTCCCCTTAATTCGAAAGCTCCTTCGTAAGCCGAAATAATGCCCTGCTGATTATTATTCAAATCGTTCGCAATGACGGTACCGTTTGAAATAACCACGTTTTTAACATAACCTGTTCCGTCTTTAAGAGTCAGAGTGTGTCCGCCCAAGTCAATAGACTTATCAAGGCCGTTTATTGCATAGGTCGTGTCCGCAACAAGTGTAACGGTTTCACCCGTCTGTGCCGCTTTAAGCGCCTCTTCAAGAGTGGAATAATATGTGTCGCCCAATTTTGCTTCAAAAGCCTTTGCTTCCGTATCGATCTTCGTGTCCTTGTCGCCCTTAACAACGGAGCCCACGCCTTCCAGCTTAAATACTCCGTCGGTGCATTCGGGAACACCCTTAAACTCAACATTCTCAAAGGAGAGCATATTTTTATGCGTCGCATCGTTCACGATTGTCCTCATGGAACCCGTGTTCGTATACGTGAAAGCGGAATTCTTTACGGTTCCTGCAACGTTGGAAAATGTATCTTTCTTAACCGCGCCTGTAAATGTCAAGCCTTCAACAACCGCGTTCGGGCTGCAGTTTATAACTTTTTCAACTTCTTCTCCTTCTAT
>CAZRUB010000011.1:0-18182 GCA_964603185.1 uncultured Ruminococcus sp. | reverse complement strand
TTCGGTTGATGTTCATGTTCTTCAGGGTGAAAGAGAAATGGCGCAGTACAACAAAACGCTGGGAAATTTCCAGCTCAACGGCATTGCTCCCGCTCCCAGAGGAATTCCTCAGATTGAGGTTACGTTTGATATAGATGCCAACGGTATTGTTCACGTTTCGGCAAAGGATTTGGGAACAGGCAATGAGCAGAACATAACAATCACCGCTTCCACCAACCTTTCCGAGGACGAAATAAACAAAGCGGTTGCTGAGGCAGAAAAGTATGCCGCAGAGGATAAAAAGCGCAAGGAAGAGGTTGATTTGAGAAACTCTGCCGACCAGATGGTATATCAGGCCGAAAAGCTTGTTACGGATATGGGCGATAAGATGACAGAGGAAGAAAAGAATGACATTAAGGCGGATTCCGATAAGCTTAAGGAGGCTTTGAAGGGAACCGATACGGATGCAATAAAGAATGCGAGTGACGCGCTTATGCAGAAGATGAGCGCAATCGGACAGAGAGTATATTCCGAGGCGGCCGCTCAGCAGCAGAATGCACAGGGTCAGCCCGGTGATGCGGGCCAAGGAGAGAATCCCAACCCCGGTGCACAGGACGCGGATTTTACGGACGTACAGTAAAAAATAAGAACACTCGGGAGGCTTCCCGAGTGTTCTTGGAATTTAACTCTATTTAAAGAGAGGGTATTATATGGCAGAAAAGAGAGATTATTACGAGGTTCTGGGCGTAAGCAAAAGTGCTACGGATGAAGAAATAAAAAAAGCATACCGCAGCTTGGCGAAAAAATACCACCCCGACCTTAATAAGGATGACCCGGAGGGTGCGGCGGTAAAATTCAAGGAGATCAGCGAGGCTTATGAGGTATTGAAGGACCCCGATAAAAAAGCAAAGTACGACAGATTCGGTCATGCCGCTTTCGACCAAAGCGCCGGCGGCGGATACGGCGGCGGATACGGAGCCGGCGGCTTCTCCGGATTTGACGTTGACCTGGGCGATATTTTCGGAAATATTTTCGGCGGCGGGTTTTCCGGCTCCCAGAGGAGAAACGGCCCTGTGCGCGGTGCGGATATAACCAAGCAGATAACGATAAGCTTTATGGAAGCCGCCTTCGGATGCAAGAAAAAGATTGAGGTTTACAGAAGCGAAACCTGCGGCTCCTGCAAGGGAAGCGGGGCAAAAGCGGGAACAAGCGCCGAAACCTGTTCGACATGTCACGGCTCCGGACAGATAAGAAGCAATATGGGCGGATTTTTTTCATCCGTGAGAACCTGCGATGCATGCGGCGGAAGCGGAAAAATAATCAAAACACCGTGTGAGGAATGCCGCGGAAGAGGCTTCGTAAGGAAAACAAAAACGGTTGAGGTTACGATTCCCGCGGGTATTGACTACGGACAAACGATTTCCGTGCCGTCGGAGGGTGAATGCGGCGTGCGCGGCGGAGGAAACGGCGACCTTTTGGTTACCGTGATAGTTGCGCCGGATAAAACATATAAAAGAAAGGGCTTTGATGTTTATATCGAAAAGCATATAAGCATTGCGGAAGCGGCATTGGGTGCCGCGTGCCAGGTTCCGACCATTCACGGCGATGTGGAATTTAACGTTCCCGAGGGGACGCAGTCGAATGCTCTTTTCCGATTGAAGGATAAGGGTGTAAAGCGCCTTAACGGTACCGGAAACGGTGACGAATACGTAACGATTGTTGTTGATACGCCAAAAAATCTCACGAAGGAGCAAAAAGCAAAGCTTTTGGAATTTGCCGAGCTTACGGGAGATAAAAATTACGAGGGTATAAAAAAAGACAAATGGCGCTGGAAAAAATAAAAGGGCAATATAAAAAAGCTTCCTGCTTTTGCGGGAAGCTTTTCGGTTTTACAGCAAATCAACGGTTAAATTATCGTAGGCAACGTTAACCTTATAGGGGCGCTCCAGCTTTTGCATATATTCCGTAAGCTCGGCATGAGTTTTGGCAAAGGGGGATATATGTGTCAGATATATTTTTGTGTTTTCGGTTATTGCTTTACTGTCATAAAGAATATCCAAATTTTTTATACACATGGTTATGTCCATGTGGGAGCTTGTTTCGTTAACATATTTATCCTCGGTGGGAAAGGTGCATTCGCCGATAAAGGAATCAAGCGCCCTGCCTTTTAAGAGCTCATAAGCATCCGAGGTAAACATGCCGGAATCAACGGCATAAAATAAAGCCCTTCCGTTTTTTTCTATAAGATAATTTGCCCCGTTTTTCTCAAATGCGGTGAAATGGTTTGCCGGAACCGAGGTCGCCTTATAATCGCCGACAGCATACTGCTTTCCGTGCTCCATACGGATAATGTTGACGTTCTCCGAGCAAAACCACGGACTGCAGTTTTTCGTCAGTCTGCTTGTTAAATAAAAATCGGCAAAATAACCGTAGGCTTCTTCCGATAAGTATACATTAAGCGGGCCTGTGCGTTCGCTGCGCTTAACGAAGCGCTCCCATATAAATGTGTGATTTATATGGTCATCGTGCATATGGGTAAACAAAACATCGGTCACATCCGTCAACGGGACGGAGTAGAATGCGCTTTGAGCAAAAAAATCGGCACCTATATCGATGACGGTGTGACTGTCTAGCATAAACGAAGAGCGTGTGCGAATTTCACGTCCGCCCGCTTTGCGTGCATTTTCGCATATGCGACATGTGCAAAACGGATTTGGGGTGCCTTCACCGGCTCCCGTTCCCAAAAATTTCATATGTGAATCCCCTCTCTTTTACGGTATGCTTTTATTATAATACTTTTTCATAAAAAGTCAAGCTTCTGTAAAAAAGCAGCTTTGTTATATTTATAAACATAAAATGTCGGTTTGGTGCGGATTTCGCACATTGCATCGGAAGAATATAAAAGCAGTATTTTGTTATTGACAATGATGTCTTGATGGTTTATCATAGTAGTATAAATCGATTTTGGACGGAGGGCTTACGAATGAAGGAAAAACTTGAAATTAAGAAAAACGGATTTTTTCTCGGCGGAGAACCTTACAAATTAATATCGGGAGATATTCATTATTTCAGAATTTATCCGACCGAATGGAAGAGGCATCTTTTGCTTGCGAAGGATTTCGGACTTAACACGATACAGACATATGTGCCGTGGAATTTGCATGAGCCTAAAAAGGGAGAATTTGATTTTTCGTGCCATTTGGATATATGTGCTTTTTTGAAGCTTGCCGACGAAATGGGATTTAAGGTGCTTTTGCGTCCCGCGCCCTATATATGCTCGGAATGTGACTTCGGAGGGCTTCCCGCGTGGCTTAAATCGGAGGAACTTGACATTCGTTGCTCGGATGAGCGCTATCTTCGTCATGTGCGGGAGTATTATGAGGTGCTGATACCCAAGATAAAGCCGTATCTTTCGACCAACGGCGGCCCCGTAATAATGGTTGCGGTTGAAAACGAATACGGCGGCTCGGGATATGATAAAAAATATCTTGAAGCGATAAAGAAAATGCTGGAGGATTTGGGCGTTGATGTTCCGCTTTACACGACTGATAATTATGACGCGGCGCTTATGATGGGCTCGCTTGACGGCGTGTTCAGGGGCTCAAACTTCCGCTCGCTTCCCGGCCAGGGCACGCATTTTGCGGATTTTTCCGAAAAAATGTTCCCGGAATACCCCTTCTTTGTCGGTGAACTTTGGGCAGGCAGAGCGATTTACTGGGGCGAGCCTTACAAAAAAAGGGATGTGGAGGAAACCGCAAAATCATACAGGGAATGCTTGGAGCGCGGAGATGTTAATTTCTACATGTTCTCCGGCGGGACGAATTTCGGATTTTTCTCCGGTGCCGTCATCGGAAAGTCACTCACACCGCGTCCCGATACGCCCGTAAGGTATATTGCGCATACCACGAGCTATGATGAGGATGCGCCCGTTTCGGAAAACGGACTGCCGACAGAAAAATATTATGCGTGCAGAGATGTGCTCTGTGAGCATTTGGGTAAGGAAAAAAGAACTGACCGAAAGCTTCCCTTCGAGTATAAGGTGTCGGCCCCCGAAATACATATTACCGAGCATGCAAGGCTTTTTGACAACCTTGACGTGCTTACGGAAAAAACAACGAAAGCCGTCGGAATAAAGCGTTTTGAAGAAATCGGGGCTCTTTCGGGCTTTGTGCTTTACGAAACGGATATAGAGGGCTGGCGCGAATGCGGAAAAAGAAGAATCGAAGCGGAGGGCGTTTCGGACAGAGCCACGTTTTACGACGGGGATGAGTATCTCGGAAAAATGGAGCGCGAGCGCGCATGTCAGCCCGTTTTTGCCGACGGAACCGACAGATGCATTAAGCTTCGCGTGCTTTGCGAAAATGTAGCAAGAGTTAACGGAGGCAAGCAAATAGACAGGGATTCCAAGGGCATTAACCATATCACTTATGCGGGAGCGAAGCTTTATAACTATAAGATGAGATATCTTCCGATGGATAACATAAGCGGAATAAAATATAAAAAAATAGGCGAGCTTAAGGATAACGACCCGGCCTTCTTCAGAGGATATTTTGACGCGGAAGAAGGGGCGGATACCTTCCTTGATATGCGCGGCTGGGGAAGAGGCTTTGTTTCGGTAAACGGCTTTAACCTGGGGCGCTTCTGGGAAATCGGCCCTCAGTACACGCTTTACGTTCCGGGAGGACTTTTGAAGGATAAAAACAACGAAATCGTAATTTTTGACGTTAACCATGTGGGTGACGCCGAAATCAAAACAAGAAAAGACGTTGTCCTGGAGGGCGAATAATAAAAAGGCAACAGAAAACAGTGTTCGTTTAATAATTAATAATAAAAACGGTTCCGAAAGACCAACCTTTCGGAACCGTTTTTATTATTTTTTTACGATTTGTGAAATTAAATTGTAGTCGTTTGTGAGAATGGTATCTATTCCCATAGCCAGGAACTTTTTTGTTTCTTCGGCATCATCTGAATAGAAGATGTTGCATAAAATTCCGTTGCGGTGAGCTTTGTCGATCATTTCCTGATTAAAATACGGTTTGAATAACTGCACTTTTTTTAAGTTATATTCAATAGCACGATCAACAATTGCCCAGGGGCGGTCATCTACATGACCGACGCAGATGTCGATTTCCGGAGCATATTCTTTGAACAACTTAATCTGAGAATCGAACGAGAGCATGAAATATACATATTTTTCACAGTCGTATTTTCTTACAAGCCCAACTATTTTTTTCATAATATCTTCGGGATAGTCTTCCGTGTCGGACAGAGACTTAACGTGCACATTCATTATAACCTGCCCGGAAAATTTGCGGAGAATATCTTCGAATTTCAAGATTTTTATTCCCTTGAATTTTCCCCCGAATTTAATTCCGAAGTCCAGTTGCTGAAGCTCATTGAGGGTGCAGTCGGTTATCAGCCCTTTTCCGTTGCTTACCCTGTCCAAATTTCTGTCGTGGCACGATACAATTTCTCCGTCTTTCGTTGGCCACAGATCAAACTCGATTTCATCAGCTCCCATGGCTACTGCTGCGCCATAGGCAGGCATACTGTTTTCGGGAGCGATTGTATTAAACCCTCTGTGTGCACATACTCTCGGATAACCCATGGTGTGATTGTCGTTTACAATGGAGGGACCGGCAAATCTGTATTGCCACGGTTTTCTGCCGAATTCCGTATATTCACAGTGGGGAGCGTCCGAATTTCCGAAACCGGCAGGCTTTGAATGCTTAACATGAGGGTCAAATTCAACCGTTGACATGCCAAAGCGACCTTTCATATTTTCGATAACCTTTCCGGATGGTGATACGACCATGCTGGCACCGCATATTTCCGAATTTTCATCAAAGCTTACCGATGAGCGGAGAACATATGCGTTGGTGTTATATGCTAAAAACTTGCACATTGTTTCGACTGCGTCATGGCTATCGCTCCGTTGCAAAGAACAACCTATTATAATATCAGGCTTTTCGCGGGCAATTTTTGAAAAAGCCTCATAAAAATAAAAATCGTAGCAGGTTAAAAAGGCGTATCTCAAACCGTCTGCTTCCAAAATATACGGCTCAGAATATTCAAAAGTGTAGTCAGAGTCAAGCTCTAAAGTGTTAAGCTCAAGCGGAGGCAAATGCTTTTTGAAATATTTGCCGATAATTTCACCGAATTTATTTATGGTATAAGTTGTATTTCGGAATTTGCCGTTTATTTCACATAAAGCATTGACAAAAACAAGTGCGTTGCAGCGCTTGGAGGTTTCAATGCATTTTGACATAAGCCTGTCTATATATTTTTTGTGCAAAGAAAATGTTTCTTCCTTTGTGGAAGTCGCAACAGGTACATCGCTGTATTCGGGCAACACTATTATATCAGTTGAGTTGTCACATTCGTCAAGAAGCTTAAGCTTATAGTCAAAATATTCATCGGATAATGATACATCGTTTGAGTACGGGGGTTGAATTATGCAGGCTTTCATTTTTTTAAGTTCTCCTTTTTTAATATTATATTTCGGTTAATAATTACAGGCTTTCGGAAAAAGGAGCGCATGCGCGCTTTAAAATACCGTTCATTTCCGCGATTGCGGTGCCGTAATTTGTGATTGGAATGCCCGCGCTTTCGGCCGAGGCGTAGCGGTTTTGTGCTTCGCGCTCTGTTATCATGCAGCCTCCGCATTGGATTATAAGACTGTAGGGTGAAAGATTTTCGGGGAAATCCTTGCCCGAGGTGAAGGAAAAGCGAAGCTTTTTTTGGGTGAAGGCGGAAAGCATGCCGGGAAGCTTAACCGTGCCGATATCACCGCACTGCTTTTTGTGCGTGCAGGCCTCGGCTATTAAAACAAGGTCACCGTCTTTGAGCGAGGAAAGCTTTTTTGCACCGGAGAGCGACGGGCGGAGGGTGCCCTTATAACGTGCCATCAAAACCGAAAAGCCGGTGAGCGGCACGCTTGTAGGGGTTTTTTCGTCAATTTCCTTAAAAACTCGGCTGTCGGTTACAACCATTTTGGGCGGTGAGGTGAGGGAAGAAAGCGCCGAAGGATATTCCTTTTCCGTTACAACGAGCGCCCTTGCTTCCGCGTCCAATATGTCGCGAAGAGTTTGCACCTGAGGCAGAATAAGCCGTCCCTTGGGGGAGGCGGAGTCAATGGGCGTCACCAATATGACCGTGTCCCCGGGGGATAAAAGGTCGCCGATAATTCGCCGCTCCTCTTTTTCGGAGGAAAGAAGGTACGATATGCCGCCGAGCAGATTTTCGATGCCTTCGCCGGTAACGGAGCTTAAAGAGGGCGCGGAAATTTTTTTAAGGTCGCACTTTGAAAAAACGTTAAAGTACGGAAGCTTTTTTTCGGTAAAAAGCTCAATTAATTTTTTTTCGGTTTCACCCATGCCCTTTTCCGGGTCAAGCACCAGCACGGCGACATCACATTCCGAAATTGCCGCAAGTGTTTTTTCGATTCGCAAAAGGCCGAGCTCACCCTCGTCGTCGAAGCCGGGAGTGTCGATTAATACGACGGGGCCTATCGGTAAAAGCTCCATCGCCTTTCGTACAATATCGGTGGTTGTGCCGGCAACGGGGGAAACGACCGATACGCTTTGGTTTGCTATTTTGTTTATAAGTGAGGATTTTCCCGCATTTCTTCTGCCGAAAAATCCGATATGAGGCCGCTCGGATGACGGCACTGAATTTAAGCTCATAAAAAAGCCCTCCCTATACTGTTCGAAATTAATTATAACAGTACAGAGAGGGTTTTGTCAATAAAATTAAAGCTCGGTGGGCTGAGGATTGAAGCAGGTTAAGTGGTCAACCCTGTAGGTGGGCGCCGCCCAACGTACGGCGTTTTTGATTATTTTCTGAATGTTTTCGTTGTAATATGTCGGATAAGCCTCGTGACCGGGCTGGAAATAGAATATTTTGCCGTTGACCCTGCGGAAGGTGCAGGCACTTCTCATAACCTCGTGACTGCCGTAGGTTCCGAGCATCAAAAGCTCGTCCGGTGCGGGAATTTCAAAACGTTCGCCGTACATTTCTTCGTTTTCAAGATCGAAAAATTCGCCGATACCTTCCATTATGGGATGAGAGGGCATAATATTGTAAAGTCTTTCCTTTTCCCCTTCGCGCCAGGAAAGATTGCAGGTTGTGCCCATAAGACGTCTGAAAAGCTTGGAGTGATGCGCCGAATGAAGGAATATTGCACCCATACCGCAAAGAATTTGATTTTGAATACGCGTAACAACCTCATCGGGAACATCCTCATGCCTCATATGTCCCCACCAAATCAAAACGTCGGTATCGGCCAAAACCTCGGGAGTGAGTCCGCCGGCCTCGGGAATGATTTCCCCGTTTTCATTAAGCAGTGTGACGGTTCTGACGGAAATATCGTCGCATTCCAAAAAGCTTTTCAATGCACCGTGGATTCCGTCGGGATAAACCTTTCTTATACATTCATCCCTTAATTCGTGAGCGTATTCGTTGAAGATTGTAACCTTTATCATAAAATGACCTCCTTATTTATTTAAATAATTTAAATTATTTTTAAATTATTTAAATAAGTATAGCATTTTTTTGATTATTATGATATAATAAAACAAACCTAAAATAGCAAAATTATGACCGAGGGGTGATTTTGTGATTACGGATGAGGGTATGGCGGAGCGAAACGGCGAGCGTTTGGCTATCCAGTATATTCTGCAGAAGGGCGAAACGGCACTGGGAGTGCTTGCGCCCGAACGGCGGAATTATCATTATCATAAGTATATTGAGCTTTTATATGTTACAAGGGGCAATGTGCGCGCCTACGTCGGCGACGCGGAGTATGATATCGGCGAAGAGGAAATGATTATCGTTTTTCCGAACGAGCCGCACACGTTTGAGGCAAGAATGCAAAATTGCGAAAATTACGTTGTGAAGCTTTTGCCGGACATTTTGGTTTCGAAGGAGAACACGGTTAAGGAATTTGAATATTTCATGAATATAAAAAGTCCGTCCCATAACCGTATAATAAAGGTCAGCACCGAAATGAGGGAGCTTTTGGTTTCCGCGTACAAGGCCTTTAACGAGCTTTTGTACGCCGGGGAGCTTATCGTCAGGGCAGATACGATAAAGCTTTGCGCGCTGATATTGTCCTCGTGGCAGAAGGCCGGCGAAATCACGCTGTTTTTCGGCGGAACAAGAAAAACCGGGCTTGAGCTTTTGAAAAAGCTTATGGAGCTTACCGAAAAGAAAAACGGCTGCATAAAAACCCATGAGGCGGCAAAATTCTGTAATTTCAGCGACGGCTACTTCATAAGATTTTTTAAATCGGTAATGAATATGAGCTTTACGGAATATACCAGAACCATAAAAACAAAGGAAGCGGAGCGGCTTTTAAAATGCACGGACAGTACGATTACCGATATAGCGCAGATGCTGGACTATGCAACGGTCAGCCACTTCATAAAGGAATTTAAAAAAGAAAAAAACATGTCGCCGGGACGGTATCGCTCCGGAACAAAAAGGGCTTAAAGCGAAGGCGGCACCGTTATATAATCGGAATAATGTCGTCTTACCTCGGGTGAAGAAGAAACAATCTTAAATTAATTGCGGGAGGTAAAAAAATGAAACGTTCGGCAGGTGTATTGATGCACATATCCTCACTTTACGGCTCCTACGGCTGCGGAAGCTTCGGGGCGGAGGCAAAGGAGTTTATAGATTTTTTGTCCGACGCCGGGTTTTCGTACTGGCAGGTGTTGCCGTTCGGGATGATTGATGAGTGCAATTCGCCTTATAAATCATATTCCGCGTTTGCGGGCAATCCGTATTTTATCGATTTGCCCACACTGAAAAACGAAGGGCTTATAACGGAGGAGGAGCTTTTGTCAGCACGCCAGCAAACCCCCTACAACTGCGAATTTGTAAGGCTTTATCACACGCGGTGCGAGCTTTTGTATAAGGCATCGAAGCGTGTTGAGGACAAAAAGCCGATTGAAGATTTTATAAATGAGCATCCGTATCTTGAAGAATTTTCACGCTTTATGGCGCTTAAAAAAACAAATAACGAAAAAATGTGGTGTGATTTTCAAAGCACGAAAACGGATCCCGATACGGTTTTTATGTGGCAATTCATCCAGTATAAGTTTTTTTCGCAGTGGCAGGAAATAAAGCGTTATGCCGAAAGCAAGGGCATAAGGATAATAGGAGATATTCCGATTTATGTTTCCTATGACAGTGCGGATGTATGGGCGAATAAGGAGCTTTTTTTGCTTGATGACGACAAAAGGGCAGGCTTGGTTGCCGGTGTTCCGCCGGACTATTTTTCGAAAACCGGGCAAAAATGGGGAAATCCTTTATATAACTGGGAAAAAATGAGGGCTGACGGCTATTTATGGTGGCGTGAAAGAATAAAGCACATGCTCACGCTTTTTGACGGGATAAGAATTGACCATTTCAGAGGGATAGAGGCATACTATGCGGTTTTGGCCGATTCCGAAAATGCAATAAACGGAAAATGGATGAAGGGTCCCGGTAAGGAGCTTGTGGATGTTATAAAGGAATGCGCGGGAGAAAAGCTTATAATTGCGGAGGATTTGGGCGACATAACCCCTGAGGTGGAGGAGCTTTTGGAGTACAGTAAATTTCCCGGAATGCGCGTTCTTCAGTTCGGCTTCCTTTCCGATTCCGACAGCACGCATCTTCCGCACAACTATGAAAATAATTGTGTGGCATACACGGGCACCCATGACAATAACACTCTTTTGGGATATGTTTGGGAGCTCGGCGCGGATTTAAGAGGAAGGCTTATGAACTATTGCGGACATGACGCGGGCGATTGGAACAACGGATATGACAGTATCATAAGAACGATGATGGCAAGCCATGCCGGGCTTTTGATATTGCCGATACAGGATCTTTTGGGATACGGCTCCGATACGAGGCTGAATATTCCCGGGAAGGCGGACGGAAACTGGCAGTATCGTGTTACGAGAGAGCAGCTTGATTCGATAGACAAGAAAAAATACAGGGATATGATCAGGCTTTATAAGAGGGAAGGCTGATGCTTTATTTAAATGTTTTGCTTCAAAGCGCGGAAGCACCGTGGCTTACCTTTTTTATGCGGCTTCTGTCGGGTATTATAACAGAGATTCCGCTTTGTATCTTGGCGGTTGTGATTTTTTGGTCGGTTGATAAAAAGAAAGGCATCGCAATGGCATTGACGGTGGTATCGACGGCGGCCGTTAATTCGTTTGTTAAGTTTTGCTTCAAGATTGCGCGCCCGTTTGACAGGCTGCCTGAAATTAAAAAGCTTGATACAACGGGCGGATATTCTTTCCCGTCGGGGCATTCCCAGCAGGCTTCGGCACTGTCGTTTACGGCATACTTAAAATGCGGAAAAAGGAGAAGCGTGCTCTTTTTCGGCATAGCGGCGACGCTTCTTATAATGCTGAGCAGAATGTATTTGGGAATGCATTCCCTCGCTGATGTTACGGTCGGCGCGGCGATGGGAATTTTAACCGCATTTTTATCGATACGGCTTTTTGACACGGCGGATAAAAGCGGAAAATATGAATTGCTTTATGTTGTGAGTGCGGTGTCCGGTATTTTTACGGTGATTCACGGATTTGACAGGGAGCTTATCGTTTTGACGGCATTATCCATAGGTGCCGTGACGGGATATATTATCGAAGAAAAGCTCATATGCTATAGGGTACCTGACAAAACGGCGGACAAAATTAAAGCGTCCGCAATCGGGCTTGCGGTGATACTTTTATTTAAGGCACCGTTTGCGTTACTGAATACGGAATTGCCGCTGACGGCTTTTTCGGAATATATAATCTTCGGGCTTGCAATCACGGGCTTGGCACCGTGTCTTATAAAAATAATAATATACGGAAGGGGAAAAAATAATGAAACTGAGTAAACAAAAGGCCTATAAGGAAGCAAGAAAAAAAGCGGAGGAAATGCTTGAAAAAATGAATCTGACCGAAAAAATCGGACAGCTTTCCCAGTTCGGAACCTCCATTTACACAAACGACGAGCAGTATTTCGAGGATCACTTCGAGGAGGGAAAGGTAGGCTCCTATCTTACCATAAGAGGGGCGGAAAAAACCAACAGAATCCAGGAGCTGCTTCTTGCCATAACAAGGCTGAAAATCCCGGCACTTTTTGCGGAGGATGTTATCCACGGATATAAAACAATAGCGCCGATTCCGCTTGCACAGTCGTGCACATGGGAGCCTGAATTGACCGAGAGGTGCTGCTCGGACGCGGCCGAGGAGTGCTATAAGGCAGGCATTAAATGGACGTTTTCGCCCATGGTCGATATAGCGCGTGATCCGAGGTGGGGGCGCATTGCCGAGGGCTACGGCGAGGATACATATCTGTGCTCGGACTACGCAAGAGCGGCGGTACGCGGCTATCAGGGCGATGAGATCGGCAAAAAGGGCAAGGTTTTGGCATGCATGAAGCATTATATTGCCTACGGCGCAGGCGAGGGCGGAAGAGATTATGACAGCGTGGATATGTCGCTTCAAACCCTTTACGATGTATATCTTCCGTCGTTTAAGGCAGGTATCGATGAGGGGGCCGCGACGGTTATGAGTGCGTTTAACGATGTTAACGGCGTGCCGTGCACGGGAAATAAGTTCCTTCTTCGCGAGGTTTTAAGAGAGCAGCTCGGTTTCGAAGGCTTTGTCGTAAGCGATGCAATGGCGGTTGACGAGCTTATGGCTCACGGCTATGCGAAGGACGGTAAGGATGCCGCGTATAAAGCATTCGGAAGCGGAGTCGACATCGTGATGGCGGGCGATCGCTATAACGACAATATTCCTGCGCTTATCGAGGAAGGAAAAATCGATCCGGCCTTGGTTGACGAATCCGTAAAAAACATTTTAACGATTAAATACATGCTCGGGCTTTTCGAAAATCCTTATGTTGACCCCGAGGAGGAAAGGACGGGCTTTTATTCGGAAAAAGCTATGAAAAACGCGGAGGAGTGTGCGAAAAATTCCGTGGTTCTTTTGGAGAACGACGGTGTGCTTCCGCTTAAGGGAACGGAGAGGGTAGCATTAATCGGCCCCATGGCGGATGATAAGGAAAATGCATTCGGAACATGGGTTATTGCGGGAGAAAAGGAGCATAACATCACAGTGGCCGAGGGAATGAGAAAATATTTTAAGGATATAACGGCAGAAAAGGCGTGCGGATACCTTCCCGAGGAGGAAGAGGATATTGACGGCGCGGTTAAAAGGGCGGCCGAGGCGGATGTTATAATCGCCTGCGTCGGAGAGGCGAAAAACATGTCGGGCGAAGCAAGAAGCAGATCCGACTTGGAGCTTCCCGGAAATCAGAAGGAGCTTATGGAAAAGCTTTTTGCAACGGGCAAAAAGGTTGTTATGCTGGTAAGCGCCGGAAGACCGCTTGTTTTGACAGACTACAAGAATAAAGCCGCGGCAATCGTTTGCACATGGCATCTGGGAACAACGCACGGAGATGCGGTTTCCAAGGTGCTCATGGGTGAGCATAACCCGTCGGGACGGTTAACTGCAAGCTTCCCGAGGACAACGGGGCAGGTTCCCGTATATTATAACCACTATTCCACCGGTCGTCCGGCACTTGGAAGGGTGCCGCACGAAGCGAAATATTCGGATTGCGAAATCGGTGCGCTTTATCCTTTCGGCTACGGAAAATCCTATACCGAGTTTAAATATTCGAACCTTAAGCTTTCGGCGGACAAGATGAAGGCGGACGGCGAAATCAATGTGACGGTTACCGTCGAAAATATCGGTGAATATGACGGGGCGGATGTTGTTCAGCTTTACATACGCGACCTTATAGGAAGCAGAGTGCGCCCGGTTGCCGAACTTAAGGGCTATAAAAAGCTTTACCTTAAAAGGGGCGAGGGCACAACCGTTACATTTAATCTTAAGGCGGAAGCTCTGGCGTTTACAAACAATGAAATGAAAAAGGTTACGGAGCCCGGAGAGTTTAAGCTTTGGGTAGGACATGATTCCGCCGATAAGAGCCTTGAGGCTTGCTTTGAGGTTACGGAATAATCAGGTTACTGAACAATACAAGGAGGAATAACGGAATGCTTTTTTCCGGATTCAGGGGTGGAATTCATCCGAAGGACTGCAAAGAAATGACTGCGAAAATGCCGATAGAAGCATTGGCGCTATGCGATTCGTATACCTTTATACTCAGCCAAGGCGGAAAGGGAACGGCCGCGGTTGTGAAAAAGGGTGATATCGTAAAAAGAGGACAGCTTATAGCGGACAGCACGGAATTTTTATCGGCGCCGATACATTCATCTGTATCCGGAGTGGTGGAAAAGATAACGCGTGCCGCCTCGCCGAAGGGCGGCGAGGCGGAGGCCGTTGTTATAAAAAATGATTTTACCGACGATACGGCTGAGCCGGGGGAGCACTATCCCGAGGGATATGTTTCGCGTGAGAAGCTTATTGAGCTTACACGGCGCGCCGGGGTGGTCGGCATGGGCGGAGCGGGCTTTCCCGCGCACGTGAAAATGGCGACCGATAAAAAAATCAATACGGTTATAATAAATGCCGCGGAGTGTGAGCCTTATCTTACAAGCGATTATCGCATATTGGCGGAAGAGCCGGAGGATATGACAGACGGGCTGGATTTGATGCTTCACGCATTCGGAATCAATAACGGAGTTATTGCACTGGAGGATAACAAAAAAGATATTGCAGAGGAGCTTTCGAAAAAGCTTAAACCCGGTATAAAGATAAGGATGCTTAAAACGAAATATCCCCAGGGAAGCGAAAAGCAGCTCATCAAGTCGGTTTTGGGGCGTGAGGTTCCCGAGGGAGGGCTTCCCGCGGATGTGGGAGCGTTGGTATTCAATGTGGATACGGCGGCATCCGTCAGCCGCGCGGTAAGGCGTGCGGAGCCGGTTACGCAGCGTGTTGTCACGGTTTCGGGCTCGGCGGTGAAAAGGCCCTCAAATTTTAGGGTTAGGATAGGAACGCCGCTTTCGTTTGTATTAGAGAGTGCGGGAGGCTTTGCTTCCCCGCCGTCAAAAATCATTGTCGGCGGGCCTATGATGGGGCAAAGCCAATACGATACGAAGGCCCCTGTTATGAAAACAACCTCCGGTATTTTGGCGCTTACGGGAGAAGAGCTCGGCACGAAGGCGGAGGGAAAATGCATAAGGTGCGGCGCGTGCGTAAGTGCGTGCCCCATGGGGCTTATGCCGCTTACGCTTTCGGCGCTTGTGAAAGCGAAAAAGCTTGATGAAGCAAAAAAATACGGCATAATGTCGTGCATTGAATGCGGCTGTTGTGCGTATACCTGCCCATCGGACAGAAATCCCGTTGCGGCAATAAGGCAGGGAAAGCAGCAGCTAAGAAACGGAAGGTAGGGTGAATACAATGGAAAATTTCGACGCGAAAGCTCTAATCGTTTCCGAAACGCCGCATATAAGAAGCGTGAAGAAAACCTCCGATATAATGAAGCATGTTTTTGCCGCACTTTGTCCGTCGGCGCTCTGGGGAGTTTATGTTTTCGGACTGCGAGCCCTTATAATGCTTGCGGTATCCGTATCCGTTTCGGTTATTGCGGAGGCGTGCTTCAATTTTATAACACATAAAAAAAATACCGTGGGTGATATGAGCGCCGCGGTAACCGGTCTTTTGATTGGCATGAACGTATCGTCGCTGATGCCGTATTGGCAGGTGGCCTTGGGCTGTGTTTTTGCAATAGTGGTCGTTAAAATGCTTTTCGGAGGGCTTGGATGTAATTTTATGAATCCGGCGCTTTCGGCCCGTGCGTTTTTAATGGCATCGTTTGCGCAAAATATGACAAAATGGGCAAAGCCGTTTGAGCGAAGCCTTTTTGCGGCGGATGCCGTGACCGGAGCGACGCCGCTTGCAGCGGAAGATTTTTCGCTTTTGGATTTGTTTTTCGGAAAAACCGGAGGATGCATCGGCGAGGTGAGCGCGTTCCTTCTTATATTGGGAGGCGTATATCTTATTGCGGCGGGGATTATAAAGCCGCATATACCGTTAAGCTTTATATTGACCGTGGCGGTTTTCACGTTTTTAATATCCGGATGCGATGCAATGTATACTGCGGAAGGTATTTTTTCCGGCGGACTTATGCTCGGCGCATTTTTTATGGCGACGGATTATGTAACCTCGCCCATAACCGAAAAGGGGAAAATTGCCGCCGGCATAATGTGCGGTGTGCTTACGGTAGCCATAAGAACTTGGGGCGGATATCCGGAGGGAGTCAGCTATTCGATACTTTTGATGAATGCGGCAACCCCGTTAATCGACAAAATATTCGTAAATAAAAGATTCGGGGAGGCGGTAAAATGAGCGAAAAAAAAGAAGGCATGTTATCCACCGCCTTAAGGCTTTTTGCGATTTGCTTTTGTTCCGCGCTTTTGTTGGCGTGCGTTAATATGCTTACGGAGAGTAAAATCGCCGAAAACAACCGTGTGCGGTTTGAGGAAAGTTGCCGCACGGTAATGGGAAACGCAAGCTTCGAAGGTGTTGACTTATCGGAATACGGCGAAAATGTCGAGGGTGCGCTTGCGAGGGACGAAAGCGGAAATGTGATCGGCCTTTGCGTAAAACAGAGCGTTAAGGGCTATAACTCGGGACTTGTTTTTATGACCGGTGTTTCGGCGGACGGAAAAACAATATTCGGCATTGATATTATGGAGCATGAAGAAACCCCGGGGCTCGGCGCCGAAGCGGATACGGATTGGTTCAAAGGACAGTTTGCAAATATCGGACTGCCCGTAAGGCTTTCGGGTGAGGCGGGCTACGGCGGCGAAATTACCGCGATAACCGGTGCGACGAAAACCTCGGAGGGAATAAAAACGGGTGTTAACAATGCGGCTGAAATCGCAAAGGACTTTTTTGAGAAGGAGGAAATTTCATGAGTGAGCTTAAGGAAAGCCTTAAAAGAGGCATTATAACGCAAAACCCCACCTTTGTTCAGGTGCTCGGCATGTGTCCCACGCTCGCTGTGACAACGAGTGTTTCAAACGGCTTCGGAATGGGAATTTCCGCAACGCTTGTTTTGATTTTTTCGAATCTTTTCATATCGCTTTTAAGAAAATTTATTCCCCAAAAAGTAAGAATAGCGGCATATATTGTGGTGATTGCAAGCTTTGTTACGGTTATTCAGCTTCTTTTGCAGGCATTCGTGCCATCGCTTTACAAAAGTCTCGGTATTTTCATTCCGCTTATAGTTGTTAACTGCATAATTCTTGCGCGTGCGGAGGCTTTTGCGTCAAAAAACAAACCGTTGCCCTCCGTTCTGGACGGCTTGGGAATGGGGCTTGGCTTTACCCTGGCCTTAACTGTTATTTCGGCAATAAGGCAGTTTTTGGGCGACGTATGCAAAATAGGGATTATGACGCAACCTCCCGGAGGATTTTTGGTGCTCGGAATATTGCTGGCCCTGCTCGGAAGGATAACCGGAAGGGGGGAGGCTGAAGGATGATTGCGGAGCTTTTTGCCATATCGCTTACCGCGATATTGATAGAGAATTTTGTCCTTGTTCGGTTTATGGGCATATGCCCCTTCCTCGGTGTATCGAAAAAGATTGATACCGCATTCGGTATGGGCATTGCGGTTATATTTGTAATGTCGCTTTCGAATCTGGCAACATATATGACGGAAAAATATATATTGAAGCCCTTGGGAATAGAGTATCTTCAAACGATTGCGTTTATCCTTATTATCGCGTCGCTTGTTCAGCTTGTCGAAATGTTCCTGCAGAAGGCCTTGCCGTCGCTTTATTCTTCGCTCGGAATATATCTGCCGTTGATAACGACAAACTGTGCGGTTTTGGGCGTTGCCATTACCGCGGCGGAGGAAACAAAGGATGTTTTTTCCGCGGTGTGGTACGGCTTCAGCGCCGGTGTCGGCTTTTTGCTTGCCATAATGCTTCTTGCCGGAATAAGGGAGAGGCTTGAAAACGCCGATTATCCCAAGGCATTGGAAGGCTTTCCGATAGCGCTTATATCAGCTTCGCTTCTCGCGATGGCATTCTTGGGCTTTTCGGGCTTTCGGATAGGATAGGGAGGAAAAAATGCATAACATTTTAATACCGGCACTTGCAATAGGACTGCTCGGCCTTTTTTTCGGCATACTTTTGCATGCGGCTGGAAAGATATTCGGTGTCAAGAAGGATGAAAAGGTCGCACTGATAGAAGAGGAGCTTCCCGGAGCAAACTGCGGAGGGTGCGGATTTACCGG
>CAZRUB010000010.1:0-18505 GCA_964603185.1 uncultured Ruminococcus sp. | reverse complement strand
TGCCCCTGCCCCCAGCAGGCGGCATAAATTTTGTCGTTTAACCCAATTGTAAAGCCGTCGACTCCGGGAACCTTTATTTGGCGCACGGTAGCAAAAATCGTGCCTTTATAACCATCAAAGCTGTATTCCTTTATAATGTTCGTGTCGCTGTCCGTGTGATAAAAGAATTTTCCGTCCGGCGACCAATCCATTCCGTTTGACAGGCTGAGTCCGTCCAGCAAAACCGTAACTTTACCGTATTTGTCCACAGAAAATAGCTTTCCGTCCCGTTGAGAGGATATTCCAAGCCTTTTTTCGCTCTGTGTGCCAACATAAATTCTTCCGTCGGGTCCCGCCTTCATATCGTTAGCATGCCTTATATTATACCGTTTTGTATCATATATATTGTCGGTGCTTCCGTCCTTATTCAATATAAATATGCCGTCGTCACGCGACACGATAAGCCTCCTGTCCGAAGTAAACACGAACGCCGCCACATCCTTTTCAAGCGGAACACATTCAAGCTTTTCCGTTTGAAAATTATATTTACAGTATTCCTTATTTCCTCCGTTTGTGTAATAAAGCGTTTTTTCCGTGTCGTTCCATATCGGACCTTCACCTATAATACACCTTTTTCCGGTTATCAGCTTCATTTTTTGCTCCTTTTATATAATACTTTCCACGCGGCTGATATATGCAAGTTGTTCTTTCTCGCTCAGATTATTCCATAGTACGCACCAGCCGCACACGCGAACCTGAAGATTTTTATATTTTTCCGGATGCTTCATCGCATCCTCCAACATGGATTTGTTAAAAACATTAAACTGTATGCTCTGTCCGTAATTATTAAGGTAGGCAAAAAGAAGGCTTTTCATGTTTTTAAGCCCTTCTTCTCCGGTTACTGCCGAAGAAAGCAGCATAACATCTACGCAGTGGCTCTCCATATAAAGATATGGCCGGGTTTTTATCGCCGAATTAAGCAGTGCCGTCACGCCGTTTTTATCCATCCCGACCGACGGAGAAGCGTTTTTCGAAAGTTCCTGTCCCGAAAGCCTTCCGTCCGGTGTTGCACCTGTGGCATTTCCCTGCCATACAAACTGCATCGCACTGTGCATAACCGCTTTAAAAACTCCACCTCTGGCGTTTTTACGGTTGTTCACCCTTGAAGCGAAATATGCCGACATTGTTTGGGCGTAAAGGTCTGTTTCATAATCATCATTACCGTATTTATGAGGGCTTTTTAATATTCTTTCACGCAGATTTTCATAGCCTGACCAATTGTTTTTTAAAGCTTTGGCAAGCTCGCTTAAGGATATTTCCTTTTTTTCGTAGACGAATTCCTTTACCGCCATAACCGAATCCACTAAGCTTGCGAATCCGCAGTTTAAAATTGCCGAGTTATTGAATTTCACACCGCACTGATAAGCGTCAACCCCTTTTTCAAGTGCGCCTTCGATTGTAGCCGAATACATGTTTGACGGATTGATATATCCAAGATATTTTTCATATGCTCTTGCCGCTTCTACAGTCATTTCGATTAAATTATCCCACTGTTTTAAAACCGCGTTGTAAAAGTCCTCAAACTTCTTAAGCGACTCCGGCTCTCCGGTTTTGACTCCGAATCGTTTTTCCAGCTTTTCGTCATACCCGTCGGAAAGAACATATAATACGGCTTTGACCGAATTTATATATCCGGTTCCCGTGGAAACCTCGTTAGCTCTCACACCCGTTTCGTAGCATCCTCTTATATCCATATTAACTGCCTCGTCATAGGTTGCTCCGTATCCCATTACTGCCTTAATCATTCCCGGCTCACAGCAGAATACAATTGAGTTATGTCCTCTTCTAACCATATCCAACGCCTTGAAAATCAGCTTATCCGACGTTCCTTTATTAATTTTAAGCTGAATTTTTGGATTATATATTCCCATCTCATCATAGACGTCCAGTATATCATAGGAAAGAGCGTTATACTTCGTACTTCCGTCAGGATTTGTTCCTCCCATATAGAAGGGCTGCCCCCAGTAATTGCCTATCGCCTGCCACTGCAAAAGAAAATATTTTAAAAGCTCCCTTATTTCCTCGTGCGTATAGGTTCCGTTTTTTAAATCGTTCTCATAAAACCTGAAAAGCGTACCGTCGAGCCCGTTGCCGAGCGAGCGCACCTGATATGAATCAAAGCACTCCGACACCATAAAGTAAATATATATAACCTGCATTGCCTCGTAAATGCTGGCAGGCGCTCCGTCACGGATATTTTTAAGGCATTCCGCCTGTTTTTTCGCTTTTTCATGCTTCTTTTCGGCAACATAACGGTACATCCTGTCAATTACGTCAATCACCGCACCGTAAGTGATAATAATACCGTCAAAAAAAGCTTCTTTTTCGGCAGTAAGCGTATTGTTTTGCCTATGCATTTCTTTATATTTTTCCGCACGGTTTTTAAGTCCCTTAAATCCGAGCGTCAAAACAGAGTCCCAATCCGGAACAACATGGTCAAAGTCCGGCCATATGTTTACCGCAGAGGATTTAGTCATCTCATTCATTTTTCTTCCCGTTTCGGGAAGTATATCGCGGAAAACCTCATCGTTCCATTTACTCTGAGTAACGGAATTTGCCAGCCTTCCGACACTGTAAAAACCGACAAACCAGTCATGTTCATTTACGTCAATTTTGGTATTATCAAGCACATATTTTACCGCGTATGCCTTGGCAACCGGGTGAGGCATATCCTTTATCTCTTCATAAAGCACATTTAAGCCTTCCCTTATTTCATTATCGCCAAGCCCCGTTTCATCGTCATAATCATATCCGTGATATGCCATTCTGTTATACGGATTAAACGGCTCATCCTGCTTATGGTATTTATTCATAATGAAATCTTTATCATCCTTGAACATTTCATCACATCCGCTTCATTATTTTTTTCTTATTTTAGCATGCATATGGTGTTTTTTCAATAAACTATTCAACACTAATTGACTTTTTTGACACAAGATGTTATACTGATTCAGGTGATTTGAATGGATTTTTTTAATTATGATTTTAATATATCGGACATTGCTTTTGCATGCAGAGTGCCTTCGGGAAAGGGCGACCGTGTTCATAACGACAGACCGTCGCACGGATTGGCATTTAACGTATCCGGCGAAAAAATATATAATTTTTCGGACGGTCAGGCACACACTCTTAAAGCCAACGAAATAATATTTCTTCCCAGGCATTCCGATTACACCGTAGATGATATAATCCCCGGCGAATGTTACGCGGTAAATTTCATGCTGAGTGAGGAAGCGGATTTTTTGCCTTTCGTATGGCATGCAAAAAATCCGGATAAAATATACTCCGTCTTCCGCTCTTTAGAGAAAGCATTTCGCACCAAAACACCGGGCTACAAAATTCAATGTAAAGCAAATGTTTATTCCCTGCTATATGCATGCATCTCTGACCATAGCAGAGCATATGCGCCGTCCTCTTATCTTAATACACTTTCTCCGGCGATTTCATATATACACTCCAATTATTTCAAACAGAGCATCTCCGTTGAACATCTTGCCGCGCTGTGCCGTGTCAACAGCTCTTATTTCCGACGGATATTTTCCGCCGAGTTCGGCACATCACCCATAAAATACATCAACGCATTGCGCTTATCACGCGCGAAAGAGCTTCTTTCGCAGACGAATTACGATATATGCTCCGTTTCCGAATATTCCGGCTTTGGCAACCAATACTACTTTTTACGCTTTTTCAAAAGTGAAACGGGGCTAACACCATCCGCATGGCGGAAAGATAACAATCCGAATAAGGCGCTTTAAAAAAACTAAAGTAATAATTTTTTTAATAGGCAAAAAAAGCCATAGCCCTGTCGGGCTATGGCTTTTTCCATGCTTTATTTTACGCTTCTTTTTCTGTTTTTCAGTCGCTCTTTTCTGCGTTTCTCATATTCAACCTGACGTATTATAATGAGAATAATTACCGCCAGTACGATAACCCCGATTACTATGCCGATTATCTTACCCACGCTTGCGAAAAACGCCGACCACCACGAATATTCATAATCACGGTCAACCGTAAGGGCAACCTTCCCTTCCTCTTCGCCGTTAATTTTAATCTTCATATATCCGACCCTGTCGCCTGCCGACACAGGCGCTTTAAGTTGTGAGTCAAGCACTATCGTCTTTTCAAGCTTCGGTGCCTCGGCACCCTTTTCGGAAAGCACATAAAAGCTTTCGTCGGCAACAAGCTTCGCCGTTTTTGCGCCCTTGGCAAACTTAATGTTTTTCTCATCGGCAATATCGCCCGCGGATACCACCGTGCTGTTCTCATAATGTTCAAATCCCCAGTCAAGCAGCGCCTTTGTGTCGGGATAAGACATATTCACACCGTCAATATTGCTTGCACCGAGCACTACGGAGATAAGGCGCACACCCTCTTTTTCAGCGGAAGCAACAAGGCAGTGAAGCGCCGCGTCCGTATATCCGGTTTTAATTCCCGTCGCCGCGGAATAATAATAATCCGCGGTTCTCTGCTTGGTAATTAAGTTATTGGTATTGATAAAATATCTTCTGTCGGTGCACTTATCCGTGGTCGGAAGCTCAAAGCTCTGAAGCTTAACAATCTCACGGAATACGGGATTTTTCATTGCATAGCATGCGATTTTCGCCATGTCAGCCGGCGTGGTATAATGATTTTCGTCCGTTAAGCCGTGCGTATTGACAAAGTGAGTGCCGCTGCACCCTATTTCAGAGGCCTTTTTGTTCATAAGCTGCACAAATTCCTCCACAGAGCCGGACACGGCCTCCGCCAGAACATTAGCCGCGTCGTTTCCCGAGGCAACCATCATTCCCGCGATAAGGTCATAATTTTTCAGTGCTTCGCCTTCATAAAGACCAAGCTTACTGCTGTCCCACGAAATGGACATCACCGCGTTGTTTGATACCGTGCTTGTGCCTTCAAGGTCAAGATTTTCAAGCGCCAAAATTGCCGTCATAATCTTCGTAGTGCTTGCCGGGTATTTCTTTTCGTCCGCACCATTTGACGCCAAAACAGAGCCGTCATCCATATTAATAAGCACCCAGTTTGACGATGTGAGCTCAGGCTTCTCCTCCGGCTCGGCAAAGCAAAGCCCTGCGGTTAAGACAAAAAAGCACAAAATAAGTGTCAATAATCTTTTGGTTTTCATAAATTCCCTTCTTTTTCAGCTTAATACATTAATTATACAACAAAATCCCTCTTTTATCAAGCTTTTTTTACCTCCGAAAGGGCTGATATTCCGTCAGTCCTCCAGCATTATTTCTACAGAATGCATTATGCCGATTTTTGCCGCTTCATAGGTTAATCCGCCCTGCATATAAGCAATATAGGGCTCTCTTAAAGGTCCGTCTGCTGAAAACTCAATAGACGACCCCTGTATAAACGCACCCGCCGCCATGATTACCTTATCCGCATATCCGGGCATATCGCACGGCTCCGGAACGGCAAACGCGTCAATGGGAGCGCCCTTTTGCACACCGCGGCAGAACGCAATCATCTTATCGGGATTCCCGAATTTAATCGCCTGAACTATATCCGTCCGCTCATCCCCGGGCTTCGGGCTTGTTTCAAAGCCCAGCGCCTTCATAACGTGCGCCGTTAAAACCGCCGCCTTTTTTGCCTGTGCCACAACGTGCGGCGCAAGGAAAAAGCCCTGGTACATATCCTTATTTTCATTCAAGCTTGCTCCGGCTTCGCGCCCGGTTGCGGGCGTTGTCATACGGTAGCCCGAAAGCTCCACAAGGTCATGTCTTCCGGCAACATATCCGCCCATCTTGGCAAGACCGCCGCCGGGATTTTTTATAAGCGAGCCCGCCATAAGATCCGCCCCGTAATACGTAGGCTCATGCTCCGACACAAACTCACCGTAGCAATTATCCACAAAGCAGATGGTTTCGGGACTGACGGACTTTACAGCCGTTACAATCTCCCTTATCTCGTCAAGCGAAATGTCATGTTCCCACTCATATCCGCGCGAGCGCTGAATATGCGCAAGCTTCACCTTTTCCCGTGAAAGGTATTCTTTGATTGTCGGAATATCCGCATGCGAATTCACAAGCGGAATTTCATCGTATGCTACGCCGAAATCCATAAGCGAGCCGTTATGAGTTCCGTCAAGCCCTATTACACCGTCAAAGGTATCGTAAGGCTTACCGGTTACCGCAAGCATTTTATCGCCGGGACGCAAAACCGCGAAAAGCGCGGTTGAAATTGCCTGTGTTCCGCTTGTCAAGTTCATTCTTACTATGGCATCCTCAGCTTCAAACGCATCGGCATAAACCTTATCCAGCGCATCGCGCCCCATATCGTCATATCCGTAGCCTGTTGTGCCGTTAAGGTGCGCCGCACTTATTTTATTGTCGGAAAATGCTTTCAAAACCTTTGCCTGGTTTATGAGCGCCACTTCGTCGATTTTCTTAAATTCCTCCATGGCCGCCGCCTGGGCGTCGGCTACTATCTTCAATGTTTTTTCTGAAAAATTCATCATATTTTATGCCTCATATCCGAGCGAAAATGCCCTTAAATTAATGTCAAGGAATTTTTCGGGAACTGTTTCTCTTATAACCTCTTCCCAAACCTTCTTTTCAACATCCGTATTTTTTGCAAGAAGTCCGATAAGCACAACATTAACGGCTTTAGCGCTTCCGGCCTTCTCTGCCAGCGAAAGTGCATCAACAGATGTTAATGACACGCCGTATGCTCCTATCTTTCCCAATATATCTTCCGGATATTTTTCCTTTCCTGTTATTACCGGCATTGGGTCAATACACTGAGCGTTAACCAAAAGCTTCCCGCCCTTTTTAAGAAATTTAATGCTCCTTAAGGCTTCAAGCTCTTCAAACGCCATGATAATATCAGCCGAGCCTTCGCCTATTACAGGAGAATTTACCTTTTCTTCCCCATATCTTACATAGGTTACAACCGAACCGCCGCGCTGGCTCATTCCGTGAACCTCGCTCACCTTAACGTCATAGCCCATTTTTATCGCAACATTACCGAGAATGCGGCTGGCAAGAAGTGTGCCCTGTCCGCCTACCCCTACTATCATTATGGAAGTATTCATTTTTATGCTTCCTCCTTTTTAAGTGCGTGCTTTTTGCATATCTGTTCGCAATAGCCGCAGCCGTTGCACTGCGTATGGTCAATATTTATTTTTTCACCGTCAAAGCTTATTGCCGGGCATCCTATTTTAAGGCACATTTTGCAGTTTACACAGTCGGACGTCACCGTCATCTTACCGGAATAGTGCACGCTTTTTAACAGTGCGCACGGACGCTGAGCAATAATAACGGACGGCGCCTTTCTTTTAACCTCTTCGGATACCGCCGCTTTAAATTCGTCAAGCTTAAACGGGTCAACCACTCTTATATGCTCAACGCCGACAGCCTCGCAGAGCTTTACAAGGTCAACCTGCTTCGTTGCTTCGCCCCTTATGGTTTTGCCCGTCAACGGATTGTCTTGATGCCCCGTCATTCCCGTTATGGAATTATCCAAAATTATAACGGTGGAATTGCCCTTGTTGTATACGATATTTATAAGCCCGGTTATTCCGCTGTGAATAAATGTGGAATCGCCGATTACCGCCACGGTCTTTTCCGAGCTTTTCGGATCTGCCTTATCCATACCGTGAGCAAGCCCGATTGATGCACCCATGCAGACGCTGGCATCAACACTTGCAAGCGGCTCCAATGTGCCGAGCGTATAACAACCTATGTCGCCGCACACCCTTAAGCCGAGCGATTTTAACGCATAAAACGTTCCTCTGTGAGGGCAGCCCGCGCAAAGCACGGGAGGACGCATGGGAACATTCTCAGAAGCAGAAAGCTGCTCCTTTTCCTCTTTTTTCCCTATAACCCTTTTAATCATTGCGGCGCTGTATTCCCCTATAAGACTGAATGCCTCTTTTCCTATAACCTCAGCGCCCATCGCCTTAATATGCTCCTCGAAGAACGGGTCCAATTCCTCAACAACATAGCAGGTATCGACCGAGGCGATAAATTCCTTTATAAGCTCATCCGCCAAAGGATATACCACACCGAGTTTAAGGTAGGAAACCGTATCTCCCAGCGCTTCCTTGGCGTACTGATAGGATATTCCGCTTGTAATAACGCCGATTTTCCTGTCGTTATATTCGGTTTTATTAAGATTAGAAGACGCCGCCCAATGCGCAACCTCTTTAAGCGTTTCCTCCAAAACCGGATGACGCTTTTTAGCCATAGCCGGCATCATAACATTCTTAACGGGATTTTTTACGTATTCCTTTTCACATTCCGTGCGTTCGCCGATTTCAACCAGGCTCTGCGAATGCGAAACCCTTGTTGAAAGCCTTAAAATAACCGGCAAATCAAACCTTTCGCTTATCTCAAACGCTTCCTTGGTGAAGCTGTAGCATTCTTCCGAATCCGAAGGCTCAAGCATTATAACCTTTGATGCCCTTGCATAATTTCTTGAATCCTGCTCATTCTGCGAGCTGTGCATTCCGGGATCGTCCGCTACGCAGATGACCAAGCCTGCGTTAACACCGGTATAAGCCGCTGTGAAAAGCGGGTCTGCCGCAACGTTAAGCCCGACGTGCTTCATCGCGCACATCGCCCGTCCGCCGCCCATGGACGCACCGATTGCGGTTTCAAGCGCAACCTTTTCATTGGGTGCCCACTCCACATGAGGGCAGGCAAGAGTTGCCATAAACTCGGTTATTTCCGTGCTGGGCGTACCGGGATACGCGCTTGCCACCTTCACTCCCGCTTCATATGCGCCCTGTGCAACCGCATGATTGCCAAGCATTAATTTTTTCATACAACATTTCTCCTTTTGCCGATTGCATCGTTTATTCATTTTATATATAAGCCGTTTTCGCTCAAGTCATTTCCCGAAAGAAGCAATATATTTTTTAATACCGCGGATGCCGCACGGCTTAAAGCCCCTCTGCTCCTTTTATCGGTATCGCCCGAATAGTAATAACCGTAATAAAGCTCCGCCACCCTTTCGCCGCGGCGCAGCAAAACGCCTTTATCGTTCCGAATTTTCGCACGGAGGGCATCCGCCTCCGCGAAAACCGCCGAAAGAAGTAGCCTTTTCCCGTCATCATTCATAAAAAAGCCGTCGCCCGAGGCACCACAGGCAAATTTGTAGGCCGTAAATATTTTTTCCGTTTCGCTCACACTCGAAGAAAAGCACCGCTTTTCATTCGGCATTTTTATAAGCCCTTCCAAAGCATTTTCATACCACCCGTCCGTCGGATAATAATTATAAAATACGCCGTCCCGCGTTTTTTTCAGAAAATCCTCATCGGTGACGGGAATATCGACTCCGGCGGTGTAAAAAAACAGTCTGTCCCTGCTCTCGCGAAAAATCACGGCACCCTTCCCCGCTCTCGCGGCAAGCTCCGAAAGAAGGCACATCACGCCTCTCTCACCCAAACATTCAGGGCGTTTTCCGATTGCGGAACATTATCTATATCCACAAAATAATTAAGGGAAATTTTGCCCTCCGTTTCGCCCATATCGATATCCAGCATATCCGTCATGGTGCTGACGGTGAAGCTTCCGTAGGGGGTTTCGTAATGTCCCAGGTGCTTTTTCCCGCTCTGGAACACCATATGCGTTCCGCCTGCGCCGTTTCGCGACATGGTAAGCGTATCCTTATCGATTTTCAGCATCGTTTTCGTGCCCGGCTCAAACCCCGTAAGCTCGCTTTCCTCGTATACAAGATATTTTTTTCCGTTTTTTTCGTAATAGCATCCGGGCGTCACAAGCTCCGTCGGCTCATCCTCGCCGAACCTGTCCTCATATCCGCCCACTATCGTAATTATAACATCCTTCTTCATTTTTTCCGCCTCACTCAGTTTTTTCTCTTAAGATAAATCGGCAAGCCGTCCTTGTATTCCGGACAGCTTTCGCCCTTTATTAAGGGCGCGGCATATTTTAAGAATTCTTCGGTTACGTCGTTTCCCTCGTCATTAATCCAGTCCGTCGGAACCGTCTTTTCGGCATTTGCTATTCCGGCGATTTCCGAAGGAACGCTTTTAACGGAATACTCTCCGTCTATGTATTCTCTTACATATCCCACCATCATTCCGGTTATTCCCGAATATGCCGCCTCAAACGCCTCCCTGCCGTTTTGCCTTGCCTCCCGCATATCGCATTCGCTTGCAATGTGCGCCGCCGCGCGCTGAAGCACATTAAGCTCCGCCGCCCTCGCCTTTATGCCGAGCCGTTCTCTCACAAGGCTTTCCAAAACCTTGCCCGAGCCGCTTAAATATTTATGACCGAAATTGTCAACCGCTCCCGATGCCACACTCTCGCAGATGTATTGTCCTTCGGCATTTTTAATGCCCTCCGAAACCGCAACAACAACAGTTTTCTTTTCATCCGCAAGGCGCGAAACCTCCGAAAGGAATTTTTCCGTGTCAAACGGTACTTCCGGAAGATATATAAGATCCGGGGCGGTGCAGCTTTCGCATCTTGCCAACGCCGCCGAGGCCGTAAGCCAGCCTGCGTTTCTGCCCATTATTTCCACAATGAGCACACTTTTCAAATTATAAACCTCCGTATCCAGGCACATTTCCCGTATGGAGGTTGCGATGAACTTCGCCGCCGAGCCGAAGCCGGGGCAGTGATCCGTTCCCGCAAGGTCATTATCTATGCTCTTGGGGATGCCGACGATTTTCACCTCATAATCCGCCTTCTTCGAATATTCGCTCAAGCGATAAACCGTGTCCATCGAATCGTTTCCGCCGATGTATAAAAAATATCTTATGTTATGCTTTTTGAATATCGAAAAAATACGCTCGTAGGCATCGTCGTTTTCGTCCTTCGGAAGCTTAAAGCGGCACGAGCCGAGATAGGCCGCCGGTGTGTGACAGAGTGCATTTATTTTTTCTTCGTCCGAAAATTCCGCCCCAAGGTCAACAAAGCGTTCCTCCAAAAGCCCCTCTATACCGTTCACCATTCCGAGTATTCGTCCGTCAAAGCCCATATCGAGCGCACCGGATATAACCCCCGCAAGCGACGCATTTATAACGGCGGTCGGCCCGCCGGACTGACCGATCACAAGATTTCCTTTCATAAAAGCCTTCTCCGTTTCAAAATAAAGTATCATTATACATTATATCAAAAAATAAAATAATTTCAAGGTTTTTCGGACAATTTTCTCACTTTTATATATTGCACTGTGTGAATTTTAATGCTATAATACAGTTATACTATAAAAATATCGTGCGTTTTGCACCTTTTTTAAGGGCTCCTTCCCGAGCCGATTATAAGGGGGATTATTTATGACGGAATATTTAAAAGTACTGTTCGAAACCGCCGAGAAGGACTATTTCTGTATCTGGCAGACGGATTTAAACTCGGGCTTTTATAAGGACGGTGACCATGTGGCCTGCTTCCGCGACGAGGATGTGTTTGACGCCTATGCCGCGGCAAAGGGCTTGAAAATCAAGGAAACCATGCTTTTTGACCTTGCGGAGCTTATGGAATTTGCCGCGGGAGGCGACATGCCCTCCGCCTCCGTTCTGTTAAATTTCTGGAATATTTCGTCCGATCTTGCGTTCACGCTCGGTGCCTCCTTTTTGGGGGATGATGACAACGAAACGCTTTCGGAAGTATATGACACGCTCTTTTTCCTTACGAGCACCGAGGAGGAAGCCGCGGGCGAAGATGACAAAACCCTCTCCGAGGACGATTTGTCCGACCTTCGCGAGGTTGTTGCGGACGGTTGCCGCCTTATAGTGACGGAGCTTAATGCGCTATGAAAATAAAAATCATTACCGTCGGCCGTCTTAAAGAGGATTTTTACAAAAAGGCGGTTGCGGAATATGAAAAGCGGCTCTCACGCTTTCACAAGCTGACGGTTACCGAAATCCCCGAGGAGCTTAAGGCTGACTCTCCCTCCCGCGCCGAAATCGAAAGGGCTTTGGCCTCCGAGGGTGAAAAAATATTAAAAGCCGTCGGAAAGGGCGCCCACGTCATCTCCCTCGCAATTGAGGGAACACAAATTTCCAGCGAAGCGCTCGCAAAAAAGCTTGACGAGCTTGCAAAATCCGGAACGGGTGAGGTTGACTTTATAATAGGCGGAAGCCACGGGCTTTCGGACAAGGTAACATCGGCATCGGATTTTCTTTTGAGCTTTTCGCGCATGACGTTTACCTATCAGCTCTCGCGGGTTATATTGTCCGAGCAGCTTTACCGCGCCGCCAAAATAAGCTCCGGCGAAGCATATCATAAATAAGAGGTATTAAAATGGATTTAGCAATAAAAATTACATATCAGGTTATCATAATTTTCATTTTCATGGCAACGGGCTTCACGCTTTTTAAGCTGAAAAAGCTTAATCCCGGCGGAATAAGCGATATCACCACGCTTTTATTGGAGCTTGTTACGCCTTGCGTGCTTATTTCATCATATCAAAAAAAGATTCCCGACTACAGCCCAAGGCTTTTGTCCGGGCTCGGAATTGCGGCCCTTTTCACGCTTCTGGTTCATTTTATCGCCATTTTAATCGCAACCTTTGTATTTAAAAAGGAGCCGAGCGGAAAATACAAGGTAAACCTTTTTTCGTCGGTATATTCCAACTGCGGCTTTATGGCAATTCCCATTCTTGCCTCCGTGCTCGGAACGGACGGCGTATTTTACGGCGCAATCTACCTTGCGTTTTTCACCATCTTAAACTGGACTCACGGAATTGTGGTTTATTCCGGCAGTATTAAGTCCGTTTCGGTGAAAAAGCTTTTGTTTAATCCCGGCGTTATAGGCACTCTCGGCGCATTGCTTTTGTTCTTGCTGAAGCTGGAGCTTCCGGGAATCGTAAACGATGCGGTGGATTCGGTTGCGGCGCTTAACACACCGCTTTCCATGATGGTTCTCGGCACATATCTTGCCAAGGTGAACTGGAAAAGCGTTTTCACAAAGCCCTCGCTTTATATCGTTGCGTTTTTAAGGCTTTTGCTTATACCGTTTTTGGCAGTTGTTTTAATATGGGCGATAAATCACGTTTATCCCATAAATCCGCTTATCGCACAATCTGTTTTAATTCCCTCGGCGTGCCCTGCCGCCGCGGCATCCGCGCTTTTTGCGGCAAAATACAATGCCGACGCGACCTATGCTTCGGAGCTCGTGGCAATCACAACTCTTTTCTCCGTTGTGACCCTGCCCCTTATCATGGTAATATCAACCTTTTTTATAGGCTGATGTTATAAATAAATTTGCGCTGCATCCTTAAGGAGCAGCAGCTTGGAGGTTTTATTTATGAAAAAATCATTGTCTGCCAAAGCACTTGTGCTCGCCGCGCTTTTATCGGCGCTCGTAATCATTCTGCAGCTTTTGAGCCTTGCCGCCCGCGCTGTCGGAGCACCCTTTGCCATAAGCCTTGCGCTTGTCCCGATAGTAATCGGCGCCGCCGCTCTCGGTCCAAAAGCCGGTGCATGGCTCGGGTTTGTGTGCTCGCTCGTTGTGCTTTTAACCGATTCCGCGGCTTTCATGGCAGTAAATCCGGCAGGAACCGTAATCACGGTCGTTGTAAAGGGCGTCGCCGCCGGTCTTGCGGCGGGGCTTGTCTTTTCCGCCCTTAAGGGCGGAAACAAAACTCTTGCGGTTGCCGCCTCCGCGGCAGTGTGCCCCATAGTGAACACCGGTCTTTTCCTTTTGGGCTGCCGCCTGTTTTTCATGGACACCATAAGAGGCTGGGCCGAAGGCGCCGGCTTCTCCGGCAATGTCGCGGGATATATAATTGTTTCGCTTGTCGGCATAAACTTTGTGATTGAGCTTTTGGTCAACGTTGTGTTAAGCCCCGTAATACTTCATCTTCTTGAAATTAAAGAAAACGGAAGCTATTGATCCTGCCGTCAGGCGAAATACAAACCAAGCCGCCCCCGATGTTTTCACGGGGGCGGCTCTTTTTTTCACCGCGCTTTTTTGCTCAATTGTCAAAAGTCAACAGGGGAAACCAATAGGAGCTTGTCGGCCCGAACGCCGTTCTGTGCACGGCGGCTTACCGCAATCCCTCCGAGCGAATGCGAAATTAATTTCGCGTTCGCTCGCCTCCCCTTGACAAGGGAGGCTTGGGAGTCCTGACCTTTCCTTCGCCTAATCGAAAAATGTCATCTGACTGCTCTCGGGGATCCCGTTTAAGCAGCCTGCCGCCGCCAAAAGCTCCGTAACGCTTTTACCGACCTTTGCGCGTTGCCTTATATCCTCCACCGAAAAGAAAGGTTCGCCGCTTTTACGTGCCTCGGCTATCTGTTTTGCGGCAACCGCGCCGAGGTTTGCAATCGAAGCCAGCGGCGGAATTATATTACCGCTTTCGGACTTCAAAAACTTCGTCGCATCGGATTTATACAAATCAATCGGTTCAAAATCAATTCCGCGAGCATACATTTCGCGGCAAAGCTCCAAAATTGTTTGAAGGTTTTTCTCCCTCGCGCTTATGCCCTTTCCGAGCTTTTCGAATTCCTTTATTTTACTGTCGGTATAGTCATAGCCCTTTGTCATCATTTCATAATCAAATTCGTCCGCGCGCACGGAAAAATACGCTATATAAAACTCGGTCGGGCGATGCACCTTATACCAAGCGATACGGAATGCGTTGGTTACATATGCCGCGGCATGCGCCTTCGGGAACATATATTTTATTTTCAGGCACGAATTGATATACCATTCGGGAACATCATGCTCACGCATCATTGCCTCCCACTCCGCGGTGAGCCCCTTCCCCTTTCTTACCGATTCCATTATTTTAAATGCAATTCCGTTTTCCATGCCCTTTGAAATCAAATATGCCATTATATCGTCACGGGTGCAAATGCAGCTGTTCAAATCGCAGGTTTTGGAATTTACAAGGTCCTGTGCATTTCCGAACCACACATCCGTTCCGTGCGACAGTCCGCTGATTCTCACAAGCTCCGAAAATGTCTTCGGCTTTGTTTCCACAAGCATGTTACGCACAATTCTTGTTCCGAATTCGGGCACGCCGTAGGTTCCCACGACGGAATCGATTTTTTCAGGCGTAACGCCGAGCGCCTCCGTCGACGAAAAAAGACTCATCGTTGCTTTATCGTCCAGCTTGATATTTTGAACCTTGGTATCGGTTAAGTCCTCCAGCATTCTTATAACCGTCGGGTCATCGTGGCCGAGGATATCAAGCTTCAAAAGGTTATCGTGAATGGAATGATAGTCAAAGTGCGTTGTGATAACGTCGCTGTCCGGGTCATCGGCAGGGTGCTGAACCGGCGTGAAATCGTGTATATCCCTGTCCTTCGGGCATACGATAACGCCGCCGGGATGCTGACCGGTTGTTCTTTTCACTCCGGTACACCCTATTTTCAGCCTTTCCACCTCCGCCTCCCGCACACGGATTCCGCGCTTTTCAAAATATTTTTTAACAAAGCCGTAGGCCGTTTTTTCGGCGACCGTGCCGATTGTTCCGGCCTTAAAAACATAGCCCTGTCCGAAAATAACCTCTGTATATTTATGTGCCTTCGTTTGGTAGTCGCCCGAAAAGTTCAAGTCAATATCCGGCACCTTATCCGCATTGAAGCCGAGGAAGGTTTCAAACGGAATGTCATGCCCTTCCTTGTCAAGCTCCGCTCCGCAGTTCGGGCAAGGCTTGTCCGGCATATCGCACCCTGAAAGTCCCGGCGAAACCTTCGGAAACTCCAGATATTTGCATCGGGGGCAAAGATAATGCGCCGGAAGCGAGTTTATTTCCGTAATGCCCGATAAAAACGCAACAAATGATGAACCGACCGAGCCGCGGGATCCCACAATATATCCGTCGTCGTTGGACTTTTTAACCAGCTTTTGCGCTATCATATACATAACGTCATAGCCATGGTCGATTATGGGGTTAAGCTCACGCTCCAGCCTGTCCTTTACGAAGGGCGGAAGGGGATTTCCGTAAAGCCTTTCCGCTTTTTCGTAGCAAAGCCTTTTCAAATCCTCGGCGCTGTTTTCGATTGTCGGCGGATAATTTCCCGATTTTATCGGTATCAAATCATCAATCATATCGGCAATTTTGTTTGAATTTTCAACCACAACCTCATATGCCCTATCGCCGAGATATCTAAACTCGTCCAGCATTTCGCGAGTATTTCTGAAATATAGCGGAGGCTGATTATCGGCATCGGTAAAGCCCTTCGAATCCATAAGGATTCTTCTGTATACCTCATCCTCGGGGTCAAGAAAATGCGTGTCACATGTGGCAACCGTCATTTTACCGAGCTTATCGGCAAGCGCCAAAATACGCTTATTGTATTCCATCAGCTCCGCCTCCGAGCGGACAATGCCCTCCCTTATCATAAACGCATTGTTTTTGAGCGGCTGAATTTCCAGATAATCATAAAACGACGCTATTGCCTCTATCTCCGAGGCGCTTTTATCCGCAACAAGCGCCCTGTAAAGCTCGCCCGCCTCGCAGGCTGAGCCGACTATAAGCCCTTCCCGATATTTTTCAAGCAGGCTTTTGGGAATTCTCGGCGTTCTGCCGAGATAATTCAAGTGCGACTCCGATATTATTTTATATAGGTTTTTTATTCCGGCGGCATTTTTTATCAATATTATAACATGATAGCAATTTTTGGTTTTTCTTATATCTATTTTTTCGCCCAATGCCTTATTTATCTCATCCACATTCGAAACGCCCATTTCCTTCATGCGACGCACAAAGTCAGTCCATATGGCACCTGTTACCTCCGCGTCGTTGACGGCACGGTGATGGTTCGGATTTTCGATATTAAGATAATCCGCTATTATATTAAGTTTATGCTTTTTAAGCTCCGGCAAAAGCGATTGCGAAAGCAAAAGCGTGCATATTACGGTGTTGTTAAATTCCAAGCCGTTGCGCCTCGCCGCGTTTTTGATAAAGCCCGTATCAAACTTTGCGTTATGCGCAACAACCGGTGCGCCTTCGCAAAATTCCAAAAACGCCGATACCGCTTCTTTCTCCTCCGGCGCACCCTTCACCATTTCGTCGGTTATTCCCGTAAGCTCCGTGATTTTTTCCGGAATATGGCGTTTCGGGTCAACAAAGGTCGAAAAGCTTCCAGTCACCTTACCCTCTTTAATTTTCACCGCACCTATTTCGGTTATCGCATCGTTATTTTTATCCAATCCGGTTGTTTCTATATCAAACACAACAACCTCCGAAGCAATCGGCCGCGATGAAGCGTTTATTACCGCGCCTATTGTATCCGGAACAAGATAGCCCTCCACCCCGTATATGATTTTTATGGGGTTATCTCCCTTTGCCTTAAGGGCCTCCGGATACGCCTGCACCACGCCGTGATCGGTTATCGCCACCGCAGGCATTCCCCATTTTATCGCACGCTTTACAACCGAGGCCGCCGAGCATACCGCATCCATGGACGACATCTGTGTGTGACAGTGAAGCTCCACCCTTTTAACCGGCTCATCATCGGTTTTTTCTGTTTTTTCCGCTTTTTCAATGCTTTTCACCGAAACGGTTTCTTCTCGCTCAAACGGATCGTTTCTTATTTCACCCTGAACGCAAACCGAGGCACCCTTAAGGCCTGCCATAAGCTCCGGCAATGCGTCGCTTCCCGTAAAAAGCTTGCAGGCTATGGAGCTTGTTCCGTCAGTTAAAATAAATTTGACTATAACCTTTTTGCTTTTAAGCTCTCTCGTGTCGATTGCCAAAACATCGCCCTTTATTATAAGCTTATCAGTTTCCTCCGTTATGTCACCGATTTTCATTATTTCGCCCTTTATGGGCTTTCCTACCAGTACATTGCCCGAGGTTGTTTTCGCAACGGTTGCTTTCTCGCGTTTTTCCGCAGTCTTCGGCTCATAAATTTCGGTTTTAAGCTCCGGCATTTCCACCTCGCGCATTTCGCCGTAAAGCTCAACCTGCAACAAAATGCCTGTTTCTTCTTTTATTATCATTTTCACGGTATCGGCGCACTTTTTGCTTTTAAGCATTTCCATGCCGCCGTGAATTGCCGTGATTTTCAGAATGTCATTTTCCAATTCCGCCGTGCTTCCCATTAATATGTATTTGAATATCGGCTCTCTTTCGCCCAAAACAAACAAAATATGCTTATAGTATGCGGCAAAAAATTCCTTTGTCGTTTCAGCGCACGAAAACCTGTAGAAAACCGTGCAGATATTAAGCTTGTAATAATCCCTGAGGGATTTTTTCAGCTTTGTAAGCTCCTCCTCGGAAACAAGGCTGTCAAGCTTAACCGTAAGCTCCAGCAGTCTGGACTTTTTATCCGTTACAACGCTCAGCGCCTCCGCCTTTTTAAGTGCGGCCGGAATCGGTGCGCCGACAAATATTTTTGACAGTGCCTTCATTGTATCAAAGCCTCTCTATTTCTTTAAAAAGCTCATCCGTTATCTCGTCCGCGGGAAGCTTTTTGATTATTTTTCCTTTCTTAAACAAAAGCGCTTCCCCGTCTCCGCCGGCAATTCCGATATCGGCATTTTTCGCTTCGCCCGGGCCGTTTACCGCGCACCCCATCACCGTAACCGTAATATCC
>CAZRUB010000009.1:0-18734 GCA_964603185.1 uncultured Ruminococcus sp. | reverse complement strand
GGCGAAAATATTGATTTTGATGTCGCACCGAAGCTTGTCGGAGGACGCACAATGGTGCCGTTGCGCGCTATTTTTGAAGCATTGGGCGCGGAGGTTAATTGGGATGAAAAATCACAGACGATTACAGCCTATAACGAACTTACAATTGTGAAATGCACAATCGGAGATAATACCATGCACGTCAACAACGTAGAAAAAACCATTGACGTACCGCCTATGATAATAGACGCAAGGACGCTTGTTCCGGTTAGATTTGTTGCGGAAAGCTTTGATTGTGATGTATCATGGAGCCCGGAAACTATGACTGTATCGGTAACAACAAAACCGATCGATTATACCAAGGTTGAGCCCGATACAGAGAAAGATGCCGTATCGGACACGTCTGACGAGGATGAAGAGCAGCCGAAAACAGAGCCGGAGATAGTTTCGGATAAGGGCACACGTTCAAACCCGTATTCGGCATCGGACGGAAAGAACGTAATATACCGAGAATGGACAAGCAAGCCTGCAAGAAAAGTAGCGATAACCTGCACCAATGTAATGCGGGGAAAAGAAGCGAACAACCTGATTGCTTCGGAAAACAGCTATAATGATAAGCCATCTTCCTCGCAGGAATGGATATTCATGGAATTTAACGTAAAATACATTTCCTCCGAAGGCGGAGAAGACGATGTACTAAAGGGCAGTGATGTCATATATAAGGATACGTTTTTCACAACCTCCGGTTCGGCGGTGACAGCTTCGGACATGGCGACCTTCAGTCACAAATATAGGGGCAAGGGAGTTTTTGATGTTGAGCTTTATCCCGGCGCGAGCTCAAAAGTCGTTATCGGTCTTTTGATTGATAAAAATATAGGTGATATTTTGTTGCGCGTGCCCAACAAGAGTGAGAACACAAACACATGGATTAATTGTACAGGTGACGGAAAAGCTTCATCTTCATATTCGTATGATGAGGATGAGGAGAATGACGATGACGATTATAGCTATACGGGAAGTGCTTCATGCTATGCCGGAACGGATGTTCCGACATACACAAGCATTACCGGCACAAAATTAAGTGATACTTATACCGGCGACAACGGAAAAAAGGTTTACATATACAAATACAGTAAAAACGCATTTACTAATTATATTGCCGCACTTGAAAGCCGTGGATGGACTGAATTTGAGCACACCGATGAGGATTTGATGTTAAGCTATTATTTGGTAAAGGGAACTAAAATGGTCAGTGTATCTTTTGCCGCGAAATATTCTCAGGTATGGATAATTCCCGTCGGATAAAAACAAAGAAAAACCGATGCCGAGGGTGCTTTCGGCATCGGTTCAGACCGTCGGAAAGAATATTTTTAACTTCATAAGTCGGTGACTTAAGTCGGCAGGCGAAAGCGAAGCTGTTTAAGGGGCAAGGGGGATTGCGATTTCCCACTTATGCCCCCTAACACCCCTGTGACCCCTTAAAAAATGGAAACCGCAAAATAATATGCTATGAAAACCACGATGCGGCTTCCGACGCGGCGGACAACCGATTGGACAAAAAGCACGGAGCTTCTTTGGGAAATGCGCTTATGGTGCTGATTTTCACATGCGGGGCGGTGCCCTTTCTGTATAACGGGAATGAAACAGCGGATAGAAGCCGTCAAAGCATTTATGCCAACAGATTTCACGAAAAAGCATGGCACGTTGACTATTCCGGAGCGCTTACCGATGAGGGAGCCGAAAGAATGGGGCTTATTAAACGCCTTTCGGATATGCGGTATTGCTGAACAGAAGTGATTATATCACAAAAAAATGAATAATTCGGGAAAATGTTGACATTTCCGGGAAACGGTGCTATTATATAAAATAGCGAAAAAACAAAGCTTGAGGAGATGTGAATGCACCGTGAAACGTGAGCTTACCAAAGGAAGCGTGCTTAAAAATTTGATATATTTTTCATTACCATACCTTTTGGCCTATTTTTTGCAAACGCTTTACGGCATGGCGGATTTGTTCATAATAGGGCAATTCGGAACCACGGCGGATACAACGGCGGTTTCCGTGGGAAGCCAGGTTATGCATATGCTGACGGTTATGATTGTGGGACTTGCGATGGGAACGACCGTAAGCGTCGGCAGATACACCGGTGCAAAGGATTCTCGCGGCGCGTCAAAGGCGATAGGAAACACGGTAACGCTTTTTGCGGCGGTTGCCTGTGCTTTAACCGTGGTGCTGATTTTACTTAGGGGCACAATCGTTTCCGTAATGTCCACCCCGACCGCGGCTTACGACGGTACCTTAAGCTATCTTACGGTGTGCTTCATCGGCATTCCGTTTATAACGGCATATAACATAATAAGCGCTGTTTTCCGCGGAACGGGCGATTCCGAAAGCCCCATGCTTTTTATAGCAATTGCCTGCGTTACGAACATTTTGTTGGATTATTTGTTTATGGGAGTGCTTGGCATGGGGCCGACGGGAGCGGCGCTGGGAACAACGATTTCACAAGCGGTAAGCGTTATTGTTTCGCTGGCGGCCGTAAAAAAACGCAGCATGGGAATACGAATCAAAAAAAGTGATCTCATCCCCGACCGCGAGGTGATGAAAAAGCTTATCGGCGTCGGCGCGCCGGTTGCTCTGCAGGACGGGCTTATTCAAATTTCGTTTATTGTTATAACGGTTTTCGCAAACAGGCGCGGCCTTTCGGACGCGGCGGCGGTCGGCGTTGTGGAAAAAATAATCGGCATTTTCTTTTTGGTGCCCTCCTCCATGCTTTCCGCGGTTTCCGCCTTGGCATCGCAAAATTTCGGAGCAAAAAAAGAAGAGCGCGCACGGCTTACGCTTCGTTATGCCGTAATCGCGACGGTGCTTTTCGGAACGGTAATATCGCTCTTGACTCAGGTGCTTGCCTCGCGTATTGTGGGAATTTTCGTGGATGACGGCGAGGTTATACGTCTTGGCGCGGGATATTTGAAAAGCTATGTGTTTGACTGTATTTTTGCCGGGATTCATTTTTGCTTCAGCGGATATTTCTGCGCCGTCGGAAAATCGGGAATATCGTTTTTCCACAACATCGCGGCAATTGCCTCGGCGCGTATTCCGATTGCTTATTACGCCTCGCGGCATTTTTCAAGGACGCTTTATCCTATGGGCTTTGCGGCGCCCGTCGGCTCGCTTGTTTCGGTTGCGATATGCGTCGCGGCATATGTTTTCATAAGAAAACGGAAAGATATAAAGAGTCGACAAGCAGTCTGAAGTCCGATTTTGAGAGGCAGGCTCGGCTTACTCACTTTCGGCTAAAGTCCCAGCTCATTTTTGATTTTAAGATATTCGTTCGGAGTGTAAAGTCGGTTGATGACGGACAAAAGCTCCTTGGCGGAAAGCCTTTTCGGAAGAGAGCATTTTTCGCAGAAAAGCTCTCTCTTTTTTCGGCTTTCGGCACCGCCGACGAAGCCGTCGGCAAAAAATTCGGAAAAGGATACCTCCTCGGCGTTCTTTTGGCCTTCCGAAGCGTCCGCCTCCGTCAAAAGCTTTTGCAAAACGGCATCCTCCATTCCTTCAACGCCCAAAAGCCCTTCCTTACCGGGAGAGCTTTTTCTTTTTTCCTTACCGTGAATGTCCGGAATGTAGAGGTTTATTACTTCGCCGTTTTTAACAAAGCTTTTAATGTGATTTCTTATAACAAAGCCAGCCCTGTCCGAATCCGTTAAAATGATGATTCCGTTTTTTTCGGCAAGGGCGCAAATCATTTTCCGCATTTTTTTGTCCTTGAAAATGCGAAAGCCGTCCGTCGCGATAATGTGTGCGTCAACGATATTGGAAAGCTTGATTTTGTCATAATTGCCTTCAACTATTATGGTGCGTGAAATTTTAATCATTTGTCCTTAAAAGTCCCTCAAAAATTTATTATGCTTCTGTAAACGTTTTCAAGGTATTGGTCGCTCATACCGGAGATGTAGTCCACGGCGGCGCGTGCAAATTCCTTTTCGCTTTCGGCAATGCGGTAAACGATTTTGTTTTTAAGCCTTTCGGCCTCCTTCCCACGGTCAAGCTCCCAATATTGCTCTATCCAGTGAAGGAAGCTTTTCATGAAGGGATAAACCTTAGCCGCCTCTTTTATGCGTAGCGGCGTACCCTCGCCGTCATAGGTCATATATAGGGTATTGAAAATCTTGCGCAACGCAATAACGGCAAATTCCTTATAGCCTTGAAGGCGATAGTGCGAGTAGATATATTCCGAGTTAAAGTCCTTTATCAGCTTCATGAGATAGGCGCGCTCGGCCGAAAGGGAAATTCCGCTCTCGGGCGTGCTGGAGCGGCACACATCGGTTATAAATTCGCTGATCAGCACGGTGTTGTTTATGTTGTCAAGGCTGACGTCCTTAAGCTTGGAATCGGATTTCAAAATCGAAATAAGCTCGCGAAGCTGTGCCTTGGAAAGAATTTTCAGCATAAGCGCATCCTCCAAGTCGCGGCCGAGATACGAAATCTTGTCCGCGATTTTCACAACGCAGCCCTCCCATGTGAAGGGCGAAAAATCCGCCGCTCTGCGGAAGGAATAAAGGTCGCACGCCTCGCTCCTGGGGAAAAGATTGTTTTCGTCCACCTCGCCGCAGTGAGAAATAACACCGTCGCGCACGGCGTAAGTTAAATCCATGTTTCGGCGGAAATTTTTATCATCCTCCAAAAGCTCGATATTATCTATCATGTGAAGCCCGTTTTTTTCGTGCCAGAAGCGCTCAAGCCCCATATCGCGGCAAACGGAGTCCAAAACCTCTTCCCCCGCGTGCCCGAAGGGCGCATGTCCCAAATCGTGCGCAAGGCTTATTGCACGGGTAAGCTCCGTATTTAAGCCGAGGTGGGAGGCAATGGTATAGCTGACGGACTCAACATGGGCAACATGCTCAATCCTGGTGCATATATGGTCGCTTTTAGGTGAAAAAAACACCTGCGTTTTGTGCTTCAGCCTTCGGTAGGCCATGGAATGTATAATTCTTGTGTAATCGCGCCCGAATTCGGAGCGCACATCGGATTCGCGCTTATAAAGCTCACTCTCGCGCGAAACCGCGCTTTCCCATTTTTCGTTTCCGGGAAAAACGGCTTCCTTTGAAAAATTCATGTTACTCAACCTCATATGCTTTTTACGATATCCGCAATTTGGGCGGCATTTTGACAGATGTAATCCGCGCCGGCTTTTTTAAGCTCCTCTTCGCCGCGAAAGCCCCATGAAACGCCGATTGTGCGAAGGCCCGAGGCCCTTCCGGTTAAAATATCGATATCCGAATCGCCGACGAAGAAGGATTTTTCGCGCTCCGCACCGAGGGCGGAAAGCATGGAAAGCGCGGAAGAAGGGTCGGGCTTTAAGGGAATGCCGCTCCTACCGCCCGAGGCGATGTCGTAAAGCCCCGGGAAGAAGTGCTTGACAATACCCGAAACGGCCGTATCGGGTTTATTGGAAAGAATGCCCGTCGCGATTTTTTGGGAGCGAAGGCTTTTTAACAAATCGGTTATCCCGTTAAACGGTGATGTCAAATAAAGCGGCTCGGCATCGTACAGCTTGTTGTATAGGGTGTAAACCTTGTCGAAATCGGCCTTCGTCCAATCGCCGCTTTTGTTAAGAGCCCGCTCGATAAGCTTAACCGCGCCGTTGCCCACGAAATGCTTGTATTCCTCCGCGGAGGCGGTTTGAAAGCCGAAGCGCGAAAGCGCCTCATTTCCGTAATGACAGATGGTGTCGATTGTGTTCAGAAGAGTTCCGTCCAAATCGAAAATAATTGCTTTCATGGCCCTATTCCGCCATCCTTAAATAGGTCGCTTCGCCTTCGATTTCAAACGTGCCGGAGTGTGCGGGAATGAAAAACGTGTCGCCTGCGGATGCCTTGTATTTCTCACCGTCCAGTGTGATTACGGCGTTGCCTCCTTCGAAGAAAAGGAGCATATATTTTTCGCCGCTGTCCTCCTTATGGAAGGAGCCCGTTACGCGCTCAACGGAAAAATACGGGCATGAGCACAAGCGCTCGCGGCCGTTTTCAAGCATAACGGACGGAGCCGCAAAATAAGGCTCAACCTTGGCGCAAAGAAGCGCCTTTTCGGTGTGGAGCGGACGGGGATTTCCGTCTTTGTCGCGCCTGTCATAGTCGTAAACGCGGTAGGTGATATCGCAGGACTGCTGAAGCTCGGCTATTAAAAGCCCCTCGCCGATGGCGTGAACCGTGCCCGCGGGAACAAAGAAAAAGTCGCCCGGCTTAACGGGCACCCTGTTTAAGATTTCCTCCATCGTGCCCTCACGCGCGGTTCTTTCAAAATCCGCTTTTGTTACGCCCTCCTTAAAGCCCAAATATAAAAAGGAGCCCTCATTTGCGGATAAAACATACCAGCATTCCGTTTTTCCGCGGCCGTTTTCAAGCTTTAAAGCAAGCTCATCATCCGGGTGAACCTGAACCGAAAGCGGACTGCGTGCGTCAATCAGCTTAAATAAAAGATTGAAGCCGCCCTCACCCGTCAGCGCCTTGTCGCAGGCGATTTTTTCAAAGCTCTCGCCGTTATGGGAGGATATAAACCCGGGCACCACGGAGGCAACGAAGGCCTCCCCTGTGGTGGAGGTGGGAATATCCATTTTGTAAATATCGGAAAAAGCCGTTCCTCCCCATATAACATCTTTAAATGCGGGGGTAAGCTTGTAAGCTCTTGTCATTTGCAATACATCCCTTCGTTAAAAACAATTTCAAGCCATCTTAAGTGACGGTATATTAAGAATTATACACGCTTTTTTTGCGTTTGTCAATCTTGGAAAGCTCGGACGTGAAAAACGGAACAAGGGAGAAAAATGCGGTTGCAAGCCACTGCGCGGCCGAAAGCGGAACCGTTTTGAAAACGGCGTTAAGCCCGGGTATTACGCACACGGAGCACTGGAGGAAAAGCCCGACGGCCGCCGCCGCATAAAGCCACGGATTGCGGCTTTTTCTCCGAAGCACGCTTTTTTTGCTTCTTATCCCGAAGGCGTGCACAATTTGCGAAAGGCTTAAGGTGCAAAAGGCCATGGTTCGCGCAACAAGCTCGCCGCCGCCGGGTAAAAAGCGCCCGAAGGAATAGGCGGCAAGGCTTACGGCTCCGATAAGGCAGCCCTCAAGCAGAATTTGGGCGCCGTCGCCCGCGGATAAAAAGCCCTCGTCGGGTTTTTTGGGCGGAAGAAGCATAACTCCGTCGTCCGCCCTGTCCATTCCCAGGGCAATGGCGGGAAGTGAGTCGGTGATTAAATTGACCCACAGAAGCTGAATGGGCAAAAGCACGGCGCCGAAGCCCCTTAAGATGCCGACAAGCATAAGAAGAATTTCGCCTATATTGGAGGAAACCAGAAAATGTATCGCTTTTTTAATGCTTTCGAAAATAATTCTGCCCTCGTGCACGGCGTCGACTATTGTGCTGAAATTGTCGTCCGTTAAAATCATGTCGGAGGCGCACCGTGCAACGTCGGTTCCGCCCTTGCCCATGGCGCAGCCTATATCGGCCGCCTTAAGCGCCGGCGCGTCGTTTACCCCGTCGCCCGTCATCGCTACAATGTGTCCGCGACTTTTGAAGGCCTTGACAATTCTGACCTTATGTTCCGGCAAAACGCGAGCGAAAACGCGAACGGTGCGCACCCTTTCGGAAAGCTCCTCGTCGCTCATGTGAATAAGCTGACCTCCGGTAACAACCTCCTTGTCCGATATGCCGAGAGCGCGGGCGGTATAAAGCGCGGTATCTTTATGGTCGCCGGTTATCATAACAACCTCTATCCCGGCACGGAGGCATTCCGAAACGGCTTTTTTTGCCTCCGGACGAAGAGGGTCGGAAAGCATAAGCGCTCCGAGGAAGCAAAGCCCGTTCTCCTTTACGGCCTTACTCGAAAGGCTTGCGGCAACGCCTATTACGCGAAGCCCCTTTTCTGCGGCCTCGGTGCATTCGGCAATTATTTTTTTTCTGTCATGTGCCGTAAGCTCGTGCACCGTGCCGTTTTCCGAAAAGCGGGTGCATTTTGCCGCAACAACGTCAAAGGCTCCCTTCATGGCGGTGAAATATGCTCCCCCGTTGCGATGCAGGGTATACATGCATTTTCTTTCGGAGGAGAAGGGAATTTCGTCCAGCCGAGGGTACTTTTCGAAAAGCCCGCTTCTGTCGCCGAAGGCATTTACGATGGCCCCCTCCGTTCCCGATAATGCGGCCTCGTCCGTATCGGAGCACAGCGCGGCAATTGTTTTGACCCGTGCCTCGTCGCCGAAAATGCCGCTCACGGTCATTTGTCCTCGGGTAAGGGTGCCCGTTTTGTCGGAGCATATCACGGTTGCGCTTCCAAGTGTTTCCACCGCGGTAAGCGAGCGAACAACCGCCTTTTTCTTCGCCATGGATGAAACGCCCACGGCAAGCATAACGGTAACAATGGCGGGAAGCCCCTCGGGAATGGCGGCAACCGCAAGGGAAACGGATGTCATGAACATGAAAAACGGGTCAAAATGCTTAATGATTCCCACGGTAAAAATTAAAATGCAACACAAAAATGCACCAAAAGCAAGCACTTTGCCCACGGAAGCAAGCCTTTTGGAAAGCGGGGTTTCATCGGGAGCGGCCTCGTTCATCATTTGGGCAAGCTGCCCCACACGGGTTCGGCCTCCCACGGCGAAAACAACCGCCCTTGCATGACCGCCCGTTACAAGGGTGGAGGAATAGACAATGCTGCTCCTGTCGGAAACGGGAGCGCTCTCCGACACGGGAGCGGAATTTTTAAGAACGGGGTTGGATTCGCCCGTCAGCGCCGCTTCGTTAACGGTGAAGGCGCTGCTTTCGATAATTCTTGCGTCCGCGCACACCATATCTCCGGCCTTAAGGCATAAAATATCGCCGACGGTGACGGAGTCGGAGCTTATCGCAACGGTTTTTTTATCCCTGATGCAATGCGCCTTCGGGTCGGTAAGGCCCTTAAGGGCGGCTATTGCGTTTTCGGCGCGGTATTCCTGAATTATGCCGATAACGGCATTGACAATCACAATCGCAAGCATAATCACGGGGTCGGTAAAATCCGTTTCGCCGTTTAAGCGCGAAACTGCAAAGGAAACAGCGGCGCTTATAATCAAGGTAACCGTCATAAAATCCGAAAGCTCGGAAAAAAATCGTTTTAAAAGCGAGGGCCTCTTGGCGCTTGAAATGCGGTTACTGCCGTATTTTTTCAGTCGTGCCTCCGCTTCTTCCCGATTAAGTCCGTTAACGGAATCGCTTTCCAAGATACGAAGTGCTTCGGCGGCGGTCAGTGCATGAAGGTTCATTTTAATCATCCTTTCGTTCTTTAAAGCATATTCCGCATTGTCCTCCGGTATGAAAAAACATGACGGCACACAGCCTTGACTTTAAAAGACAGGCGTGGTAGAATGAGTTTAGCCGAAAGAGCATAATCTCAGCGATATAAATTACCTGCGGAAGCGGGAAGGGAGCGGGAAAATGACACTGCAGCAGATACATTACGTTATTACCATTGCCGCCTCGGGCTCCATGAACAAGGCGGCGGAGGAGCTTTTCATTTCGCAGCCCTCGCTGACGAACGCGGTGAAGGAGCTTGAAAAGGAAATCGGAATAAAAATATTTTTAAGAACCGGACGCGGCGTGCTTTTAACCAAGGAGGGCGAGGATTTTTTGCTTTATTCGCGCCAGCTTTATCAGCAATACGAGCTTTTGACCTCCAAATATACGGCGAAGGCTCAGCTTAAGCGTAAATTCGGGGTTTCCACCCAGCATTATTCCTTTGCCGTGAAGGCCTTCGTGGATACGGTAAATTGCTTCGGAACGCGCAATTACGAATTTGCCATAAGGGAAACGAAAACCGTTGAGGTTATCGAGGATGTGGAAGGCTTCAAAAGCGAAATCGGGATTCTTTACATGAACGATTTCAACCGCCGTGTGATGAGCAAAATGCTGAAGGATGCGGGGCTTGAATTTCACCGGCTCATAAGCTGCAAGGCGTATGTTTACATTTGGAAAAATCACCCCTTGGCCGACAGGGAAAAAATAAGCTTCTCGGAGCTTGCGGATTATCCGTGCCTTTCGTTTGAGCAGGGGGACAAGGGTTCGTTTTATTTCTCGGAGGAAATATTAAGCACCAACGATTACCCGCGAATGATAAAAACGAACGACCGCGCGTCCATGCTTAACCTTATGGTCGGACTGAACGGATACACGCTTTGCTCCGGGATAATCTGCTCGGAGCTTAACGGAAGCGATTACATCGCCGTCCCGTTCGATTCGGACGAGGATAACCCCAACACATTCATGGATATAGGGTATATAAAAAAGAAAAATACCGTACTTTCGGATATCGGCAGAGTTTTCGTGGATAAAGTGACGGAATATCTTGCACAATAAATAAAAACAGTAAATAAAAACAATAGATAAAAAGGAGAAAAACAAAATGGATAACAAAGCGCTTTTTAAGTTAAGCTACGGCCTTTTTGTGCTGACGGCACACGATAACGGCTTTGATAACGGATGCATAATAAACACTGCGTATCAGTCCGCTTCGGAGCCCTTGAGCTTAAGCATATCGGTAAGCAAGCAAAATTTCACCCACGACATGATTAAAAAAACCGGTACGTTCAATGTGTCGGTCATAAGTATCGAGGCGGATTTTTCGCTTTTCGAAAGGTTCGGCTTTGCCACCGGAAGGGATGGGAGCAAGCTCTCCGATTTTTCCGAATTTAAGCGTGCCGATAACGGAATTATATATATCACAGAGGGGACAAACGCATATTTTTCCGTTAATGTGGAAAAAACAGAGGACTTGGGCTCGCATACCGTTTTCACCGGCGGTGTTTCGGATATGGCGGTGCTTTCGCCCGCGCGCTCCGCGACCTATGAATATTATTTTGAGAATATAAAGCCGAAGAACACAACGGAAAGCAAAACCGACGAAGCCGTTTGGCGCTGCCGAATTTGCGGATACGAATACAAGGGCGAAAGCCTGCCGCCCGATTTTATCTGCCCCCTGTGCAAGCACCCGGCGGCGGATTTCGAAAGGGTTGAAAATTGAAGGTTATAGGTTGAATTTTGAAATGAAAAAGAAGGACCGCGTATCGATGGGATACACGGCCCTTTTTGTATCTGTATGTCAACATTTTTCCGCCTTTCCGCCGCGGGGGATACGGACGGGAGCTTCGACTTATTTGACAATAAGCTTATCAACCAAGGAATGGTCGCTTTGGATGAGATAAATCAACTTTTTTGCGGTAGGGGTAGGAGTGGATTTTCCGCATTCCCAAGCTTCAACGGTACGCCTTGAAACGCCGAGCATTGCCGCAAAGCTTTTTTGTGTCATGTCAAGAGAGCTTCTGACCTCGGAAACATTAACATCGGGCAAGGCTCTTTTGCGCGCAAGTGATTCGGCACTTGATTTTCCTTTTTCAAAGGCAAGAGCTTCCTCCAAGCCTTCCATAATGCCCGAGAAAAAGTCGATATTTTTAAAGTTGTTTTCGATTTCTTCTTCGGAAAGGGAAGAATTAAAAATATGCGCTGACATAAATTTCACTCCTTTTTGATTGCTTCAACCAGTTGCCTGATGGCTTTCTTTTGGTCTTCGTTTAAATCCGCACGTACGTTTTTCGGATATGCGAAAAGCAGATATAAGCGTACTTTTTCAAAAACATCAAGATATATGACACGTCCGCCGCCGCTTTTTCCGCTTCCGCCGAGAGAAATTCTCATTTTTCTTGCTCCGCCCGTTCCTTGGATAACATCCCCGCCCCGAGGATTTGCAAGAAGCAGCTTTTCAAGCTCGATTAAGTCGCCGTCCGAAAGCCCCATTGCTTTCCAACAATTTAAAAACGGTTTTGTAAAAATAAATTCTCTTTTCATAGCTTCACTTCTCTGTTATTTTATCCGATCCGTATATTTATATTATATACGATATTACCGTATATGTCAACATTTTTCCGCCGTGAGCGGGAGGAAAAAAGGTCTGAAAAACACCCCGCGGAGAATAAAAAATCACGAAAAAAGCTTGACAATTTTTTGCGGGGGGGGGTATAATTTTAAGAGATTTTATAAAAATAATGACAAAAAAATTAAGAAACGCAATTATAATGTCAAAAAAACTATGGAAATTGAGCTTGAAAATGTGTTAATATAAATATACAGGAGATCAGACGATGCATGCGTTGTCCCGCGGATTGCATCGTTTGGTCAATCAAAAAAAGAAAGGAAGGAACGAACGGTGAAAAAATTAACTTGTTTGGCTTTGACGGCGTGCATGACGCTTTCGGTATGCACCTCACTTGCCGAAGGTATTGTTCTTCGCCCGTCGGACGCGGCCGTACGCAGTAACGTGGCGGAGGGTGAAACCGCAGACAACATAGCGAAGGACGCGTATATCGGCTTTGAGGACGTTGACCTTACGGGAGTGAACTCGCTGGAGGTTACGGCCGATGTTAAGCTTAACTCTTACGACAACGGATGCTATTGCAAGGTTGTCACGGATGACCCGCTGTCCGGCGAAATGATAGGCTGGCTTATCATTCACGACGAGAGGGGAACCTACAATTCGTATATCACCCCCACAAGCGGTGTGCATGATGTTTACATTGTCGGCTTAAACAGCACACTTTCATCCTCGCAAATCAAAATTAAAAGCTTCGAATTTAAAAAGGAAGCATATGCCGACACGGCGCTTTCCGAGCAGGTGCCAGACAGTGCGATAAAGGATTATTGGTCGGACACATGGCAGGCGACCGATTCCTTCGGCCGCAAGGTTGCCGATTATTCGGAGGTCGGAGCTGTGAAGGAGGGCCGACGCGAGGTCGGAATGATGTATTGGAACTGGCACAGAGGGCAGGGAACAACGGAGGCAAAAATAATTTCCGAGGTTCTGGCCGAATATCCCGACGCTGTCAGAAATGCCGCAAGCCCGGCATGGAAGGGCACGGCGAACTATTACTGGGATGAGCCGGCGCTGGGCTATTATTCAAGCTTTGATTATTTCGTATATTGCCGTCATTTCGAAATGCTTTCCGCGGTAGGCGTTGACTGCATATTTATGGACTTTTCCAACGGCGGAAGAACCTTTATGCCGACGCTGAATGTGCTTGTAAAGGCGCTTCGCGACACAAAGGCTCGGGGCGTGGATGTTCCGCGGTTGAGTTTGTTTAACTGGAACAACCCCGCCACCGCATACACGCTGATGACGACGCTTTATTCCGTCGGCTTTGTTGAGAACGACTGGTCGGACATTTGGTACATGCTTGACGGCAAGCCGCTTATCTTCTCAACGGAATCCGGCCTTGTTATGAAAAATCAGGTGAAGAAGGAAAACACCTCCTCGCTCGGCTTGATAGAGGAAATCGATGACAACTTCACCTGGCGCGTATTCGGCGGCATGGAAAACGAGGACGCCTCCACCTGGACGTGGATCGAAAGCTTTCCGCAGATGCAGCGCGGCGGCACCATGGAGGACGGAAGACCCGAGTTTATGGCGGTGGGCGTAAGCTTCAACCAGTCCTATGTTAATTCCGGCAGCCGTATCGCCAGCGACGATTATTCCATGGGAAGGGGCTATTCCAACGTGTTCGGGGAGGATTATTCCGCCGACGGCCCCAGAACGGGACAGTATTTTAAGGAGCAGGCGGCACATGCCCTAAAGGCGGATCCCCACTTTATATATGTGGACGGCTGGAACGAGTTCACGGCGGAGATTCAAACGGGCGCATATTTCGTGGACGCCTTCACAAACGAGGACAGCCGCGATATAGAGCCCTCCAAGGGACTTTTGAAGGACGACTATTATATGCTGCTTGCGGACTTCGTCAGAAAATACAAGGGCGTTCGCCCGGCACCCGTGGCCGGCGAGGCAAAGACAATAGACATATCGGGCGACTTGACACAGTGGGACACTGTCACCCCCGCATATTATAACTATTCCGCGGAGAACCGCGACTCCGAAAGCGGCTATCTTGTAAACGGAAGCACCGTGAAATACACCACGAATTCCGGAAGCCGCGTAATCCTTGCCAAGGTATCGCGCGATGCGGATAAGCTCTACTTTATGGCACAGGGCGGCGAGGGAGCTTCGCTTGCCGACACGGCGCTTTATATAAACGCCGACAGGAACGCGGCAACCGGATTGGAGGGCTATAACTTCATAATAGGAAGAAACGGCTCGTCAAAGGTTGAGGCAATTTCCGCGGACGGTACGTATACCGAGGTCGGAAGCGCCGAAATCGTGAGAAACGGCAGTGTAATGCAGCTTTCGGTTTCCAGGGCACTTTTGGGACTTTCCGAAACGCTTGACTTTGAATTCAAGCTTGTTGCGGGTACCTTCGATGATGTGATAGAGCTTTATGAGAAGCAGAACACCGCACCCATAGGAAGATTTAATTATCTTTACACCGAGAAGGAGCAGAAGACTCTTACCGCGGAGGAAAGAAAAGCACAAGAAGGAACAACGGTGCTTGCCGCGGGCAAGAATAAGATGATGGTTTCCGGTGCGATGGTAACCGTTAACGAGAAGGACACGACAAAGGCACCCTTTGAAATGAACGGAACGCTCTATATCCCGAGGGAGGCCTTCGAGGAAATCCTGGGCTACGGTGAAAGCAAAACCGTTTACGATTCGGCGGCGAACATTTTCAAGTTCTATAAATTTGCGGTTGACCTTGATAAGAATGAGGTTTCCGAGGAGAACTGGTATTACACGGTGATCGGCACGAATGAGGCAAGAGCCGACGGATATTTGAAGGCTCTTACGGCTCCCGTTGTTACGGCGGAGGGCGGAATCTATATTCCCATAAGCATATTCTCCGATTGCATGGGACTTACGGTTTCAAGCTTGGGCGGCGGTGCCTGGGCAATCGGAAATGCCGACGCGGCCTCGGCCGTGATAGGATATTTGGGTTGATAAGAAAGGAGGAGTGAATTTATGAAAAAAATAACGGCGCTTATTCTTTCGGTATTAATGCTCTTGTCACTTGCAAGCGTATGCACCGCGGCCGACGCGGCAATAAAGGTGTATAAAAGGGAAACAAAAGAGCTTGTGGGTGAGTATTCGGGCTTTTCGGAGGCGCTTGAGGCCTGCACCGATACGTCGATAGGGTATATAATCGAGCTTCAGCGTGACGTGACGGACTCTTCCGCAACGAAAATCTGGAACGATACAACTGGCACGGGCGTCAGAGTAAGCGACTACGTAACGATTAAAAGTAAGGACGGCAGTCACTTTAAGCTTACGCTGATAAACAATGCGGCCGACGGTAATGTGTACGGCGCGTGCCTGGAGGTTTCGGGCTCCAATATCATATTGGAAAACGTTACGTTGACCAATAAGAAGGACGATAAAACCGTGGCGGGATATTGCGCGATACGTGTTATATCGGGAAATTCCGTCACCCTCCACGGGGGCGCGGTGATAGAGGGCGGCTTTACCTCATCTCCCATAATGATGGACGTTCCCAACGTTACCGTAAACCTGGAGGGCGGAACAATTAACGCCTCCAAATGGATGAAAGTCCAAAACGGCGGAACCCTTAACCTAAAGTCCGGCGTTATTGACGGAACGGGATGTGCGGACGCGGGCATAATAAGGGTTTTGTCCGACAACGGCGGAACGGTTAATCTGACGGGCGGAACCATTAAAAACGGCGGTGCGAACGTTTCCGGCGTGTATGCCGAAAAGGGAACGGTGGAAATCGGCGCCACGACCTTTGAAAATGTGGCTGGTCCCGAGGTTTTGGCATTGGACGGCGGAACGGTGAATAACACCGCGAAGAAGGCAACGGATAAAAGCCTTCTGTCCGGCGCCACGGCATACGGCGATAAAACAAAGCTGGACGCTTTGAAAAAAAGCGGCTTCAAGGTTCCGGAGGAGGTTGCACAGGCGGCGGCCGCACCCGCGACAACGACAACGAAGACCGAAAGCACAACAACAGGCGTTAAGGCCGCAGGTAAGGGCGAAATAGACACAACGGGAAACATGGTTGTCACCTCCGTGGATTCCATAGATGCGGACGGCAACGTTGCAAAAAACATTAAAACGATTGACCTTTTGACCGACGGTCAGCTTTCCGGCGCAAGCGAAACTGGAATAACCAACAATAAAAGCACCTTCGTTCGCGCGGACTGGAGCATCGATACCGAAAAGGGACAGTTTTTGAGAATAAAGCTTTCGATTCTGGAGCCGGTGGAATTTTCAGGAATAAGAATCTACACAAGAAAAGCGGACGCAAGCACAAGCTATGATAAAAGTTGTGCCTCAAAGCTTGCCATGTTCGATATTTACGACGAAAAGGGCAACCACGCGAAAACGGGTAAATTCTTAAGCACCCCCGTTGTCCCCGGCGGCGATGTTAAGGGCACACAGTATGTTGACTATACACTCATGGCGGACGGTAAGGTATATTCCGTAACGAACGCCGCACAAATCGTTATCGATGTTTATTCCGTGTACGGTGACCATCACTGGGGCAGTGAGGAGATTAAGCTCACGCTGGATGAGGAATTAAAGCCCGAAAAGAAGACCGTGAGGGAGCTTAAAAGCGTGAAGTTTAAGGATGATGAGGTTCCCGAGGACGGGGCGGCCGGTAAGCAGGAGGTTAAGGTGAACGCGGCGGATTCGCCCTACGTTGACAAAACAGGCTGGAAGGCAGTGGTTGAGAAGGACACGATCACCTCGTATAATGAGGACGGAACGGTTAAAAGCTCCTTCAGAAACGGCCAGCGCGTAATTGACGGCAACGAAAACAGCTACTGGCATTCGGGCTATGACGTTATCGGCGGCCACCCCGCAAACAAGCAGGAGGCGCCCTACGATATCGATATTACGTTCGACAAGAAAACCGCAATTTCGGGAATAAGCTTCCTTCCCAGACAGGATAATAACTTAACGGGCGTTCCCACCTCGGTGGAATATTTCTTCCTGATAGACGGCGAATATAAGGTGCTCGGTACCTATGGCTATACGGCGAACTCGCTCAGGAAAACCGAGAGCTTCACGTCGAATATCGAGGTGGACGGCTTAAGAATGCGCGTGCATGTCGGCGCCGGCGGCTACGGCTCCTGCGCGGAGGTGGATGTGCTTAAGGCAAATAAGGACTATGCAACCGTAACCTATGACGAATTCTTCGAGAACGAGGCTAAGGGAAGGCTCTACCCCTTGGATAAGGAGCAAGTGTATATGACGGCTGCGTGCAATTACGAAGGCGTTTGGGATACACACACCCTTGATAAAATGTTCGACGGAAAGGATAATCTGTTCTGGCAGTCCGCGTTCTATTCGGAGGGCTTCACAATCGAGGTAACCGTGGATTTGCACAGCTTTGAGGAGCTTTCGGCAATCGGCTATCTCCCCAGACAGGATGACGATGACGGCTTCTGGTATAAATACACGGTCTATGCAAGCGAGGACGGCGAAGCCTTCGAAAAGGTTGCACGGGTTGAAAACGAAAAGCACAGCTATGATGAGCAGATAGTGACGCTTGAAAAGCCGGTAACCGCAAGATATATTAAGTTTGCAATAGATAAGGGCGACGGAAGCTGCGGCTCCTGCGCGGAGCTTAATTTCTACCAAAGCTATGAGCAGTATAAGGAAAAAAGTAAGGGTCAAAGCTTTAAGCTCGTTATCGGAAGCAATGAAATCGAAACGGAGGAAGGCAAGGTAGCGCTTGACGTTGCGCCCTATATTGAAAACGGAACAACCTTTGTTCCCCTTCGCGGCCTTCTGGAGCTGATGGGCGCCGAAATAGAATGGAACGGCGAAAACCAAAGCATCACCATAAAGAAGGACAGCACGGAAATTTTCCTGCAGATAAGAAACGCACTTGTGGACGTTACGACGTTAAAATGGGGTAAGGTTCGCTATACGCTTCTTGCAGACCCGAGAATTACGGATTCCAGAACCTTCATTCCGATACGCTTTGTTTCGGAGCATTTGGGCTATAACGTTTCGTGGGACGGCGAAACAGGAACCGTCACCATTGAAAAATAAACGCGAGGGCACCCACCGTAGGGGCGACCCTACAGAATGCTAACGGAAAAAGTGCGCATTTAAAGCCTCCCTTGTCAAAGGGTCGCCGAGCGACCCCTGTGGGAAGGTGGCACGCGTCAGCGGTGGCACCCCTACGCAAAACCGAACAAAGAGGATTAACGTGGATAATTTGCCCGTGCGCAAACGAATGCGCCTTGAAAATTACGATTATTCGCAAAACGGATATTATTTCGTAACGGTGTGCACAAAGGACAGAAAATCATTATTTTGGAATAACGAACCGACACAAAATGATTGTAGGGGCGGATATCATCCGCCCGAAAAACAAACGTTTGTTGAATATTTGTCCGATTACGGAAAAATTGTAAATTCTGCAATACAAGCGATATCGAAACATTATGCCAATGTAAAAATTGATAAATATGTCATAATGCCCGACCATGTTCATATGATTCTGATTTTATCAAATGAAGATAAATGCGGGCGGATAATATCCGCCCCTACGAAATCAATAGCAATAATAATCGGACAAATGAAGAGGTGGGTTTCAAAAAACATTGGTGCTTCGATATGGCAAAAATCCTATTACGAACACGTAATACGGAACGAAACGGAATATTTTGAAACGTTGGAATATATCATGAATAATCCGTTAAGACGGGAATTGCGGAAAACCGAACAAAGAGGCTTAACATGGATAATTTGCCCGTACGTAAACGAATGCGCCTTGAAAATTACGATTATTCGCAAAACGGATATTATTTCGTAA
>CAZRUB010000008.1:1789-18886 GCA_964603185.1 uncultured Ruminococcus sp. | reverse complement strand
AGGAAGCAATATCGGCACTGTCCTTAAAGCTGTCCGCAAGGCCGTCCTCGATGCTTTCTCCCCTGTATTCAAGATATCTTGCAATCATTACCGCCATCTCCTGGCGTGTAATTTTTTCGTAGGGTGCAAAGACGTTGTCACTGCGTCCCTTAACAATGCCGGCCGAAAATGCCCACATAACCGCATTAAAGAACCAATCCTCCTCGGATACGTCCTCAAGCTCAGATGTATCGGATACCTGTATTTTCAGCATATTGTAAAGAATTTGAACAAATTCCGCCCTTGTTATACTGTCATCGGGCATGAATTTACCCTCTGGCGTGCCCGAAACCATCGCCTTTTTATGAAGCACCTTGATATATTCCTCGGCCCAGTGCCCCTTTATGTCGGAAAGGCCCGCTTCCTTAGCCTCTCCCCAAAGAGCGTATAAAACCGTATCCTCGGTTATTTCCTCGTTATTGTAGGGAACGGTATAAGCCTTGTCGCGATAATAGCCGAGGAATTCATAGCCCTCTCTTTCATCGGGCTCCGTCACCCTTTCGCCCTTCTTTACGGTTACGGCGTCCTTATTCTCGGGCTCGGCTATCGAGGCTGACGCGCCACCGCCACCGCCGGAGCCTACGGAACCGCCCGGTCTTGACGATGCCTTTTTCCATACGGCTATGAGCACAACGTCGCTCTTTTTCATGATGAAATTATCTCCGCTTTTATAAGCTTCGGCGTTTTCGGACGCTTCCGAATAAACCGTCCACCCGGAGAAAGTATAGCCCGAAAGCGAAAGCTCGGAATTTTTTATTTTTACCGAATCGCCCTCATTAAGGTACTGTGCTGCCGGCAATGAGCCCGAAGCGCCACTGATATCCGCATATGAAAGGCTCAACAAGCCCGCGGCTTTTCCCTGCGCTATCACGCTTATACTGCGCGACAGATTGAAAACGGTTAAGGTTGCGTTTTGGCCGTCCTTCTTCTCATAGGTGTATTCCGAGTCCTTTTTAAGCCTTTCTCCGTCTGCCGTTAAGAGCAATACATCATCCGGAATCGAATAGCCGCTCGCCGCAATCATATTTATTTTGACGTCTTCGCCCTTATTTACCTTTTTCGCACCGTCATGGGTGATATTCGAAACACTGTAGCCTATATTCACGGTTCCCGCCGTTATTTTTTTGAAGCTTACCGAAACCTCCATATCGGTAAAGCGCTCATCAATTTCAAAGCTCTCACTTGACGCGCCCTTATAGGTTACCCTTCCGGAAGGAACGCGCGCGGTATACATGTTAACCTCCGCAATGTGGCCGGCTTTTCCGCCCAGGGTCGACTTTATAATGAACTTAACCGCTCTTAAGTCTTGGGGCGTAAATTCTATAAAATGCTCCCAATCCTCTTTATGGCTTGTATATTCACCCTCGGCCAGAGTGAAGAAATTCTCCCCGTCGGTTGAGCCCAGAAGCTCATATTTTCCCACGCTCATATGCGAGTCGTTTCTCGGCGTAAACGCGAAGGCCGCCGCATTTTTGATTTCGCCGGGGAATTTGAACGTAACGGTAAAGGGTGCCTCCTCATATGCAACTATTTTTCCGCTTTCCATGTTATACCACGAATGCCAGTAGGTGTCCTCGTTTCCGTCCAATGCATTTGTCCAACCGCAGCCCTTAGCGTCGGGATACGTTTTTTTCCAAACAGATTCGTCCTTAACCGTCCACTTATCGCGATTGTTTACAACCTCGTATACGGGTGTTGTTGCCTTAACCGTCCATTGGTCAACCTCATAGCCCGTATCGGGAACGGCCGTGAAAATAAGCTTATCCTCACCGCGAGCCTTGGAGCCGGAGCTTATTTCGCTTTTGCCCAATGTGCTGTTTTCGGTAACCGCCGTTATTTTTCCGTTGCCGAGGGATTTATATGTGAAGCTGTTTCCCGAAGCCTCGCCCACGTTAACCCTGCACTCATCGCTCTCTCCGAATGCAAAGGTCAGCTTAACGGTCGGTGTATCGCCTTTTTTATATCCCTTGTGCTCAAAATACAGGTACGAAATTTTTACCGTATCGTCGGAATATGCAACATATTCATCCGGAAGCCTGTCGTCACCGATGAAAACACCGGTTATTTTTCCGCCGCCGTTTAATTCCGCCTTAATAACGGCATCTCGTCCCAGCTCCGAATCCAGCGGAACGCTTTCTTCGGTTATCTTCGCATTGACAAAGGCCTTCTTGTTATAAATAATTCTGATACCCGCGGCCGCAATGTGCGTGCCCTCCAGCGAAAGCTTTATATAGCGGCACCTTGCGGTATACGGAAGCGTTACGTCGTTGGAGGTGTTCTTGTCCCAATTAAGCTCCTCCGCCCTTTTCAGGAGCACCCACTCATCATCCTCGTCGTTTCTTCCGTAAATACTCATAGCGGAGGGGGCACCCGTTTTGTTGTCCACTCTCGTGAGATATCTTATTCCCGAGAAAAGCGTTTCCTTTCCCATATCGATTTCGATATACTTGGGATATTCCGTATCGGCCATCGCCACTCCGCCCACGCCGGTATAACCCGAGTGCAAGAACTGTGTTTCCGTGGTATCGCCGGATATAAGATTTCTCATATCGCCGGAATCGGTGGAGGACGAAACCTCTATCCCCCAGGAAGCATCCGGCACGATTTCGTCGGATTTGAAATTCGCCGTCTGAATTTTCTTATCATCCATCACGTATTTATATCCGGTAAGCTCAACCCTATAGTCAAGCACCGTTTCGTCGGAAAGCGTGACCGTTACCGTAACAAAGCCGTCCGTCTTCATGGCCTCGTAGCTGTCGAACGCACCGCGGAAGTTGTAGCGGAGAATTTTTATTCCGCCCTCCGTCTTCGAAAAATCAACGATCTTCGTTCCTATTTTAACGCCTTTTGCCGACCTTCCCTCGGGAAGCTTCAATTCAAGCTCGTTATCGCCGCGGTTTTGCTTCGCCGACAGGACATATGTCGCAACAAGCGTATCCGTTTTATCGATTGTAAGGCTCAGACTTTCATCAGTGTCAAAAAGCACCGTGAAGTCCGTTTTCCCTTCGGGAAGCTCCGAAACATAATCCTTAAGGAAGTTTAATTTACCGTTTTCGAAGGAATAATCCTTCCCGCCGGTAAGCGCATCCTCGCCCGCCTTAATGCTGACAATTTTTTTCGCATTGCCCATTCTTATGCCGAAGGAAACATTCGATGCAAGCTCTTCCCTTTTATCCGTCGTTTTCGTGCTTTCGCCGATGACGCCGACTGACGGCTTTAACACGTGTATTCCCACCGCGGTTGCCGTGTTGTGTCGGGATACGGCCTTAAGCTTAATGTATTTCGCAGTCACCTTTTCCGCAAGAAAAATGTCTATCGCATCGCCGGCTTTTTCAATGTCGGCAACCTCAATATCCTCTCCCGCAAGGGTCCACGCCTCGTCTTCGGAGCTTCTCACCCAGATGCTTACGGACTTGGGATATCCGCTCTTGTCCTTTATTCTGGTGTAATATCTTATGCCCGCAATTTCATGAGCCTTATCCATTCCGATTTCGAAATAGCTGTAGTTCGGGTCCTGCGTATCGCCTACAACCTTCCCGTCAACCTTAGAGTAGCCGCATGTCCAGTAGGTGTCAAACCATGTGCCGCCGTCCTCGCGAAGTCCGTTTATCAAGCGCCTTAGGTCGCTGGCCTGTCCGGTGGAGGAAAGCTCAATCGTCCAGGTGGAATCGGGGATAATTTCATCCTTTTTGAAGTTTTGGGTATATATTTCCCTCTCCGCCATCACGTAACGATAGCCCTTAAGCGTCACCTCGTAGGTAAGAGCAGTCCCGTCCGAGGTCGTCACGTCAACGTTTACAAAGCCCTTCGTTTTCATCTGCTCATAGGTATCGAACGCATTTCTGAAAACATGGCGCATAACGGTAACATATCCGTCCTCCGATGTAAAACCAAGCTCCGCGTCCCCTATTGCAACCTTTTCGGCACTTTTCCCCGCGGGAAGCTTTAATTTAAGCTCGTTATCGCCGACGCCCTCCTTAACGGTCAAGGTGTATTCCGCCGTCAGGGTGTTCGTCCTGTTAATAGTCACCTTAAGCTCTTCATTTGTATCAAACTTAACCGTAAGCTCCGTTTCCCCTTCGGGAAGCGTTTTGATGTATTCCTTTTTAATTGTAAGACTTCCGCTCTCAAAGCTGAAATGAGTACCTTTTGTAAGTGTAGTATCACCCGACTTAACGCTGTCAATGTCTGTCGCCTCGCCCATGTTGAAGGAAAAAACCGCGTCCTCCGTCAATGCCTCGTTTTTATCGGCTTTAACGGTTGCTTCACCCTTCACGGAAACCGCAGGCTTTAATATTCTTATTCCCGCAAGTGTTGCGGTGGAGCGGCTCGACTTCATGTCCGCCGATATCTTAAGCCTTATATACCGCACGCTTGCCACACTGTCCAGCAAAACGTCAAGCGAGCTTTCTTTGTCTATGGCCGTTAAGTTGTCACTCCCGCCCAAATACTGCCATTCGTCATCCGATGAGCTTCTTCCGTAAACCAAAAGCACCTTTAAGGGGCTTTTGCTTTTTATTCTGGATAAATATCTTATTCCGCCAAGCTTTCTCGCCTCTCCCATATCAATGTCGATATAGTAGTAGTTGGAGTCTCCGATAACCTTCTTTTCCTCCACGGTATAGCCGCTCTCCCAGAAAAGATCCGTGCATTTCTGTCCCGCGATAAGCTTCGCTATAACTCTTCCGGCGGAATCGCTTGATGCACCCGCGCTCCATGTATTGTCGGGAATTATCTCGTCGCTCCTAAATGAGCCTGCTATAACCGTTGCGCCGTCCCTGCCCACCTGATACATGTATCCGCCCTTTAAGGTGACCTTGTATGTAAGAACAGCATCATCGGCAAGCGTAACCTTAACATTTACATAGCCCTGCGTTTCGCAAAGCACGTGTATGTCAAAGGAACCTCTGAAGGCATAGCGCTTCACGGTCAGCGTTGCACCGCTCTGCATGAAGGGAAGCTCCGCTCCCTCCGCCTCGATTTTCGTTACCTCTTTTTCGGCTTTAAGCCTCGGAAGCGTCAAAACAAGCTCATTCGTGCCCTTCAAGCCGTAGCCGTTCACTACATACTCGCCGACCAGCGTATTGACTTTATTTATCGTGATGCTCAGCGTTTCCTCCGTATCAAGCGTTACCGTTATCGCACTTTCTCCTTCGGGAAGCGTTTCGATAAATTCCTTTTTTAAGGTAAGCGTATCCGTATCAAAAGTATAATCGGTACCCTCCGTCAAGCCACCGTCCGTTGTCGAAACTGCTGCAACGTCTGTCGCAGTATACATTCTTATCTTAAACTCTTCGTCGCCGATAAGCGTATCGTCCGTGTCAACGGTTATCTCATTGTCGCCGATAAAGCTTGCCTTGGGCTTTAATATTCTAAAGCCCGCAACTGCTGCGGTGGTGTGCACCGCGTTCGCATCGGTGGAGGATGAAACCTTAAGCCTTATGTAGCGTGCCTCCCTCACCTCATTCATCATAACGTCATAGGTGCCGCCCTGAGTCAATGAAGGAATGCTGCTCGTTCCGCCGAAATCAGTCCACTCGCCTGTTTCCGAAGTCCTCCCGTAAATCAAAAGCACCTTAAGATTGCCGCTGGTGTTGTCCTTTCTGGATAAATATCTTATTCCGGAAAAGCTTCTCGCCTCTCCCATATCGATGTCAATATAGTAATATCTGGAGTCACCGATAACCGATGGGTCTTGGGTATAGCCGCTGTGCCAGAAGGGGTAGTCGCTTTCCTGTCCGCTGATAAGATTCGCGTGAATATGTGCTCCGTTCTCACTCGATGTAACGACGCTCCAAGAATTATCGGGAATTATCTCATCGCTCTTAAATGAGCTCTTCTTAACATTCGCGAAATCCTCGCCCACTTCATATTTGTATGCCGACAATGTGATTTTATAGGTAAGCACCTCGTCACCCGAAAGCGTCACCTTGACATCTACATAACCCTGCTCCGTACAAAGCGGATAAAGGTCTACCGCTCCTCTGAAGTCATAGCGCTTCACGGTTAATTTGTCGCCTTCCTGCGTAAAGTTAAGCTCCGCTCCCTCCGCCTCGACTTTCTGTACATTTTCCCCGGCCTTATCGTCGGGAAGCGTTAAAACAAGGTCATCCGTTCCTCTGTTTTTATATCCGGTGATAATATACTCGCCGCCAAGCTCACCCTCGCCCTCGGCGAATACGGTAAAGCTCGAAAGCATAAGCACCGCCAATATAAGCGATAATATTCTTTTCAAGTTCAGCCCTCCCTGTGTTTTTCGAATTCACGGCTCGCATTAAAGCAAGCCGTGAATTCGAATTTATTCATTTCACGCTTTTTTTAATGAAAATTTCCTGTGTTTCGCCGTCCCAGGTAACGTCATAGCCCAATTTCTCCGAAATGAAGCGAAGCGGGATAAACGCCCTGGAATCCTTTATAATCGGCGACCTTCTCACCGTAAAGCCAACGTTTTTATAATCGGAATTCGAAACAATTATATTATCGTTCCATATCTGAAGCTCAAGCTTGTTCTCGCCGTCATCCACGATAATCGTTTGATTTTCCTCGTTCCAGGTGACGGTTGCACCCATTTCCTCGAAAAGCCCTCTTATCGGGATAAGCGTTGTGCCGTTCTCTATAAACGGTGCCGTGTCAAGCTCCGTTTCCGATTCCACCGAGTCCTTGACCTTCTTGATTTTGTTTTCGCCTATGGTAAGATAATATCTGTCCGCCTTTGCCTCAAGCTCCGATAAAATTTCGTTATAGGATTTTTGGGTTTCCTTGATTCCGATAAAGCTTACCGCCATATAGCCCTTCGTGGCCTCTTTAACCACGAATTTCAAATACCTTGCGGCAACCGGCTTTTCAAAGGCGTAGTTTTTCATTTCCTTATCCTCGGTGAATATAAGCCCTTCCTTTACGAGCTTAAATTCGCCGTCCTCCCCGGCCGCATAAACATCGGTATTCGTCCAGAAGCCTCCGCCGCTTGTGTAAATTGAAGGCTTATAGTAAAAGCCGCACACTTCCGAATGCGTTCTCCCAAGGTCAACGGTAATCTCCACCGGGAGCGAGTCCGTTCCGGACTGAACATGTGTGCTCGATGACTGCAATATTGCCTTCGCGTCGCCGGAAACGGGCTTCGAAACCTTTACGCTCACACCGTTGGCGCCGTCTATCTCAACCGGTCTTCTGGGCTCGGAATAATTTTTGCATTCTTCAAGCGAAACCGTTTCAAGCTCCACATTTTCGGAAAGCGCAAAAAGCTCCGAAAGCGTGCCGTAATTTGTGTATGATGTCACATATGTGATTTTCAAGCGCTTAACCTTTACGTTCGCTCCGAATTCGACAATCTTCGCGCCCTTATCCTCTCTGAATTCAAAGCCGTCCGCAAGCTCAGTCAATTCGCCCTCGTCCTTGTCCGAGCCGTATACGCTTACCTTTGTGGGACGACCCGTGTTGGAGTCCTGTCTTACCGAAAGCACAATACCCGAAATCACCTGTGCCTCCGGCATCGTAAGGTTGATATCAAACGGCGGGTCATCGTGCGAAAGCACCGTTCCGCCCGACGATACGAATTTCGAATGCCAGTAGGAATTTATGTTTCCGTCCAATATGGCCTTTGCGGTTTGATTGAGGTCGGAGCTTACCGTAACCGTCCAGCCTGTTCTGTCCGTCACCGAACGAAGACCCGTCAAGCCCAAATTCGTGCGTTGCTCCGCTTCAAGCTGCCTTTTTGCCTTTTCCTCCTCGGACAATATTTCTCCCGGCTCAAAACGCACCTCGTTGCTGTTGCCGTCGTTTAACGAATTTTTCAAAAACCGAAGCTCCGCGCCCGTGCCGTAATCGTTAAAAGAACGCATGATTTCGATTTGCAGATAGCGCATCCTTATATTCCCCCACGACGCGGTTTTCCAACCCAAATCCTTATTGCCCTGTCCGTAGCCGAAGGTGGAGGAATATATCCATTCCCAGTTTTTCTTATCGTTGGAATAATAAACGTTAAAGTCATATATACTGCCCGTCACCGTATCCTGCCTGGGAAGATAGCGGAAGCCCGAAACATCGGTCTTCTTCTTAAAGTCCACCGTTAAAATGTGGGGACACTCATCGTGGGATGTAACAACGCCGTTGCTTCCCACATATTTTGTGTGCCAGAAGGTGTTCTCGTTTCCGTCCAAAAGCTTTAATACGGAGGTTCCCGAGTTATCGCTCGATGCGGTGATGCTCCAGCCCTCCATAACAAGCTCTTCGACGGGCAGTGCCTCTTCCTTTTTTTCCGCTTCCTTTGTGCCCTTAACGGTGGAAGCGGACTTTTTATCGTTTATTGAGCCCGTGAGGAACCCTATTTCAGCCGCGGAGCCGCGCTCCCCCACGGTTTTGGTAACCGAAATTTTTATCTTTTTAAGCTTCGCATCGCCCCAGGACGCCGTTTTAACCCCGCGATCACTGTAGCCCTCGCCGTAGTCAAAGCTTCCGCGCCACAAAAGACTGTAGTTGATTCCGTCCTCTGAGCCGTAAATATCCAGCGACGAAAAGTATCCTATAATCGACTCCTTAACCGGGGTGTAGGTGAAGCCGGAAACCGTTTCCTCCCCGCCGAAATCCACATCGATATAAAACGTAGGCTTATCGTAGGAGGCAATCTCGCCGTTTTTCACGGTGTAGTCCGACTGCCAAAAGCTTTTATCCGAACCGTCATACGCCGCAAGGTAGGTATCGTTTAAGCTGCTTGAAAAGCTTATTTCCCATTCCTTTTTTACAGGCAATGCTTCGCCGCCTATAAATATCTCCTCTTCCTCCTCCTGCGGCTCACCCACCGCGTGAGAGTCCCTTTCGGTATTTTGAAGGAAGGTAAGCTCCGCACCGGTGCCGTAGCCGTTAACGGAGCTTGTTATAACAAGCCTGATCGCCGACATTTTTCTGTTGCCCCAGGATGCCCTCTGCTCATCCTTATAGGTTTTCATATCCTCGTAGGCGAAATCCCCTTGATAAATCAGTTCGTAATTTTCGCCGTCGTTTGAGGAATAAACGTCCACGGTGTACCATGCGCCCGTTCCGTTCCCGTCCTGACGCGGAATATAATGAAAGCCCGAAACTCTTTTTTCCTCGCCGAAATTCACATCGATTGTGAAGGGGCACTCATCATGCGATAAAATCACGCCGTCCTTGCTTTTGTAGGTTGAATGCCACATGGTATCCTTATTCCCGTCAAAAAGTGAGAACCAGCTGTTTCCTCCGCTTGACGCGCTTATTTTCCAGTCCGACGAATATTTAAGGGTCATTTCCTCCGCATTCAGTGCAAGAGTGAATGACAAAAGCATCAGAACGGTCAATATTAACGATATAATTCTCTTCATTTTCCGTCCTCCTCACTCAATAATGTCCGCCGCCGCGGAAAGTAAGTCATCGCTTACCTCGTCGCGCATAACGTACCAAACGCCGTCGCCTCTGTCCTCTATCATCCAGCCGTAGCATTCCTCAAGGAGCGAAAGCGGAATGTATACAAGACCGTACTCCTCGATAACGGGATTGGAAAGCATGTGAAGCACGCCGTTGATTCTTACCTCGTATGAGCCGACGGTTGAGTGGGCCCAGATATAGTTTTCGGTCGCCGTCAGCTCTTCGTTCATATCATAGTGATAGGTCAAAAGCTCCTTATGCGTGCTGTCGTACTTCGTCTTCGACCTGCCGTAGCCCATGATTTCGGAGAATGCGTCCTGCGGAACGTAAAGCATGTTGTTCTTTTCGATTGCGGTATATCTTATGTCCGGCTCGTACACATACATTTTTGCGCCGCCCACAACCATTTTGGGTGCCCACGCCTTCAAAACCGCGGTGTTTCTCAGCATAAACCTGTCGTCCGCGGAAAGGGAGGTCTGCGCGATTTCCGTTGCCAGATAATTGAATCTTCCGTAGGGTGCCGATGAGCCGTTCTTGTAAAACTGCATGAAGTCGCCCTCGGGCAGAATATTGTCCGACCATTTGAATTCAAAGTCTATAGTGCCCGTTTCGCCCAAAAGTTCCCTGGATACCTTTAGCCTTAAGGAATTACCCGAAACGGAATACTCCGCCGTGCCGATGTCCGAAAGAAGCCATTGCCCGTCGCTGAATTTCGAAACCCTGCCCGCGCCCGTTACGTTCACGGCAAAGTCAAAGCCCTCCCAGCCCGTGGCATAGTTTCTGTCGATGTTCAAATAAAGGTTCATCCAGCCCGATGTGCCTTCCTTTACGGGCTCCTCGCAGGTAACGTAGAAATAAATATAATTCTCGTCCGTACTAACCTTGGCGGATTTTATCGAATTCACAACCTCGGTCGTGTAATGCCAGCGCTCACCCGTTTCCGCGTTCAAAAAGCCCAAGGCGTCACGCTCGTAATTCTGATAGGAATTGATAAACTCCGGGCCGACGCCGCTCCATGCCTCGTCGCCGGAATAAATATCGATCGCCGTCTGCCCGGTCAAAACGGGCGTGGGACGCACACCCTTGAATTTTCTTACGAAGTCCGCCATCATCATGTAATAGTCGTCCTTCAAAAGTCCGTCGGTAGGGGCAAAATCCCTGCTCTTATCGTAATTGTAAAGGTCAACAAAGGCATTTTTGTTGCCGATAAATTCCTTGTATCTTATGGCCGTCCACTCGTTCCACTGACCGCAGAGTACAAATTCCGGCTCCGCATCCAACGCAAGCGCCGCCTCCTCACGGAAGAAATATGCCTTTCTTGCCGCATTTTCCGAATAATCGTCGCCGAAAACCGCGGAATATGCGCGTGACCATGCGTCCTGATTCGAGAACGCGTCATAACTTATACCCTTCTGAGTCGAATAGTTTGTTTTGTTCTTGCCCGCGCCGACCGTAATAAATTCCGGCCTTCCCGTTTCGTCGGGATTTCGAAGCACCTGAGGAAATGCATCCAACCAGAACCATGCGTTGGAGCCGAATTTCGCGTCGGCGGAGCTGCCGCCCCAGTTACGGCTGGTCATATGCTCGCGAGTCTCGGCCAAAAGCGCCTGCCCCGCGGGAAGCTGCTTGTCCGAAAACGCCTTTATGTTATCCTCTCTCGCCAGCGAGCTTCCGAATATGAAGGGCTTGCCGTCGCGGTAATACCATATGTCGGAAAAATCATTCTCCACAAAGCAGTGCGCGTAGATTGCCATAACCATCTGCGTAACCTCGTCCGCGCCGCCGCAGAAGCACGAGAGGCGGGGAATGTCCACGCCCGAAGCCTTCGAATCCCGAAGCGCCTCCACCATGACGGTAATCATCGGAATATAGCCCTTACCGCCGTTCGTCGCGTCATAGAAAATAACGTCAATCCCGGCGTTCGCCAGCATTTCAGCGTCCTTTCTTATTACCCAATAGTCATAGCTTGTGAAAAATCCGAATATGGGGCGTCCCCAGTAATATTTTCCGTTGGTCGGCCATATCGGATCGTCGTAATCGTACTGCGCCTCGGGCTTTTCGGCAATTATATCCGGAATAACCGCGCCCACGTTTATAGTGAAGCCCGAATAAAACCAGTTCCAGTACGCCGTGCCCACCTCACGTCCGTCGTTTCGCACCGGGCCGGCATCCTCATATTCGGCCACTCTTCTTCCCATGGAATCCGTAGCGACCCACGTGTCCGACCAATTGTCGATTATTGCCGAATCGGGCACAACGTAATCCGAGGCGTTGTTTTTATAAACCTTGTCGGAAAGCTCCACGCCCTTTACAACCAGGTGGTTTCCGTTGCTTGTTCCGTACATGCAGATAAAATAAAGGTCATGCTTTCCGCTTAAAGCCTTGAGTGAGGCCTCCGGGAATACGTCGTTGTCATTGTCATGCTCGGACAAAACGACATATCCCAGGCATTCGCCCTCGGTACTGTCCGCAACGACCGCCAGCGTTTCGCCGTTTCCGTTTCCGTCAATCATGTTTCTGACGGTGAGCTTGACCGAGCTTATCCCCGTCATGTCAACATCGGAAAATTTGAACCAGTTGCCTGCGTTAAGCGTATGAACCTGCGTTTCCGTAACGGTTACGCCGCTTGACTCCGAAATGTCCGCCACGCCGAGCTTAATGCTCTTCCCCTCCGCGGCGCACATATACACCCCGGATAAGGCAAGACCGAGCGCAAGCAAAATGCAAATTAATCTTTTCATCCTTATTGCCCCCTTGTTGTTTTCCCTGTGATGAACCTCTGCTTATTTATTTTTTCGTTTTCCTTCGCCTTTTTTGTAAAAGGATTTCTATGTGCCGACCCGATCGGGTCGGCACATAGAGGAAGGAAACATTATAATAAAGCATTATAAATGCTTTATTAACTTATATTAATCGGATAGACAGCAAGCTATATATCCGCAGTATGTTCTTTGTTGTATTTGTGCATCGCCTGCCACAGACTTTTGCCGTTTTTGTAGCCGACCTTTTTTGACGCCTCTTCATAGCTCAGGCCGCCGGCAATAAGCCCCTGCGCCGTTATCAGGCGATAGCTTTTAATGTACGTATGCGGCGATTCGTTCATGATTTTCGAAAAGTATCTTATAAAATAATTGGACTGAAAGCCCGCTCTCTGTGCCAAAACGTCAATCGTGAGCTCACTCGCTATGTGCTCTCTTATATATTTTATGGTATCGCTTACGACCCTGTCCTCCAAAAAGGGCAGTGCCTTTATGTGCGTAAGCGTTAAAATAAGCTGATAAAGCGCGTAATAAATAACCTGGCGCTCCTCATCAAAGCCCGCGTTTTTGGAATCCGTTATGTGCGGTACCTTCAACCTCGTCATTCTCGGAAGGTCAAACTCCGACATAAGCGCTTCTATATAGCGCACGAGGTGATAAAGCTTCGAGCCCTCCTCCACATCGTAAATCGCGGGCGATGTACCGATAACGGGAGGATTCGACGTGAAATCGAAATAAAGATGCTTTAACACATCGTTTGCGTCCGTTTTAAACTCCGCATAAAAGTTGTAGGGAAAAACGTATATCTTCCCGTGCTGCATTTTCTGCCATGCGCCGTCCTTGTCCTTGTAAAAGCCGCTTCCGTCGATTATGTAATAAAGCCGCTGCATCTTAAGGCGGTCATGAAGCGTCCATTCCACATTATCCGGGACACCGATTCCCAGATGGTCGATTTTTAAGCTTATGTGCTGCACGTGGCATCCCTCCTTAAAAGTGAAAAGTGCGTTTTCAAAGCCCTTCTTAAGAATATTTTACACCGTACCGAGGCACGTTGTCAACTTAAAATGCCCCGCCTTTAGCTCGTGCTCCGTAGGGGCTCTCCCTTTAGTGGTCGCCCGTCCTTGGCAACGCGCTCTTTTCGCCGGTGCACCTTCTTGCTCGCGGGCGGATAATATCCGCCCCTACAATTTTTATTCAAAGATGCGCTCCGTAGGGGCTCTCCCTTTAGTGGTCGCCCGTCCTTGACAATTCCAACGCGCTCTTTTCGCCGGTGCTCCTTCTCGCCCGCGGGCGGATAATATCCGCCCCTACTAATTCCTAATCTCTAATTTCTGATTCTAAGCTCATAATTCCGCCGCCCGTCCGCACCCGGCATGGCGCGGACGGGCATCCTATGGAGGACAAAGCTTAAGCTGTTAACATGTTTTATTCGGCTTCGAAGCCTTCAACGTATTTTTCGTTAAATTCCGTTGCCTTTGCCTTAAGGCTCTCGGTATTCTCCGCAATGTGCGTGGCAACCGCCTTGCCGGCTCTCATATCGTTTACAAACTGAGTTCCTATTGCGTAAACGCCCTCGTAGAAAATTCTGGGCAGATAATATGCATTTTCCTGAGTTTCTTGGAATATTGCGAAATCCTCTTCGGTCATGTTGGGCTTGTAGGTTTCCTCCGTTACCATTTCCGACTTGGAGTGCGTCATATAGCATGCAAGCATAAACGCGCAGGGAAGCTTATCCTCGGACACACCGGCCGGGAACAGGAAGTGAGAGTCCGTAAGGTAGGAATTTATCGAGCCGTCCTTGTTCGGGAAGTTGATGTATCTTACCGTGTCGCTTGCCTCCTGAGTAAGCTCGTCTTTTATAAGGTTGGGCATAACCTCGTCCTTCATGATAAGGTTACGTGTGCCGACATAGCCCGCCGCGCCCTGGACATTATAGCGGTCGTCCTGCATGAGTGTGCCCCAGAAATTGAGCCATTCGTAGTTTTCCTTTGAATCATAGGTTATGGTAACCTCGCCGGTTTCCCAATCCCAGCTTGACATATATCTCGTTCCGGTGTGAGGACGCGCGATCGCCGACCTGGAGGGGGCACCCAATGCATTCGCCTTCTCGTTTATCTCCATGTAGGCGTCCCAGTCCCACTTGCCCTCTTGGTAATATTCGTAAGGCGTTTTGATTCCGAGCTCCTTCATCCATGTTTCGTTGTAGGCAAGGTACCATGTTTCCTGCATGGGAAGCGAGCTTACGCCGTAATACTCGCCCATCCACTTGGAGCCTTCAACCGTGATTTCGTCGATGTATTCGTTGTTCTCAAAATCGATGTACTCGGTGATGGGCGCGTAAAGCTCCTCCGCAAAGGTCAAGGGGAATACCGAAATTCCGAAGCAATACTGTATTTCCCAGGGATCTCCCGCCATGATTGCGGCCACAAGGTCGTCGCCCAAGCCGTCGCCGCCGCCAATCATAAATTCAACCTCGGTGCCGTATTCCTCGGTGAACTTGTCCGCGCCCGCGGCAAATTCATAGTTTAACGGATCGTCGTTGAAAAGACGGTAGCCGGCAACCCTTATGGTCATGTCGCCCCAGTCCTCCGTGTTGAAGCTCACCTTGCCGCAGCCGATGAACGATGCAAGCACGCAAAGTGCCAAAAGCAATGCGATGATTTTTTTCGTCATTTTTTACTTCCTCCTCATTTTTAATACATATTTGTTATATTTTCCTCGGGGGGGCTTGCTCAGCCTCTGCCTCGCGGTACACTCATCATCGGGTGACCACATAGGGTCACCCCTACTCCGCGCTCCGTGGAATTGGTTCGTGCTCCGTAGGGGCTCTACCTTTAGTGATCGCCCGTCCTTGGCAACGCGCTCTTTTCGCCGGTGCACCTTCTTGCTCGCGGGCGGATAATATCCGCCCCTACAATTTTTATTCAAAGATGCGCTCCGTAGGGGCTCTCCCTTTAGTGGTCGCCCGTCCTTGACAATTCCAACGCGCTCTTTTCGCCGGTGCTCCTTCTCGCCCGCGGGCGGATAATATCCGCCCCTACGATTTTTTTCAAAGATGTGCTCCGTAGGGGCGGATATCATCCGCCCGCACAAACGTTTTGCACCCATAAACGGGCGGACAGGGTCGGAGAGCCCCTACAATTTTTCATTCAGTTGTCCAGCTGAATCTCCTTAATGCCTAAAAATTTATCGTCTGTAGGCAGTGCAATAAGTGTGCTTAAGCATATTATGTCATCTGTCGCCAGATGGGTTACCTTAAGCTCCGGCGCTTCGTATTTCTTTTTATTCATCACTTTTTTGCACCCCCTTAATTATCCGTCCCGTAATTCACATCGGGCTTTGCAATCTCTTTATCTGTATTAACCTTAACCGTTGCCGATTTTATTATCGGCTCATCCACGCCGGCAATCTTCATATATTCCACAACGATTCTTTCGGTCGCTAAGTCACTTGTGTAAATATCCGCCGCGAAGGTGCGGTCGTTTAAGCTGTTTGTCGGCGTGTTGCTCCACTTTGCCACCTTGCCGTCAACACCCGAAACATATATGCCGACCTCCTCAACACCGGTATGTCCCGTAGCTACCTTGCCGATGGCGCGTATAACCGCTGTTTGTTTGCTGCCTTCGGTATACACACCCGAATCCGTTTGAATTTCTCCCAAGGAAGGCGCCGCCGCAATCCATGTAAGTTTTCCGTCAATTATAGCAGCCTTCGTTCCCGCCTGGAGCACACCCTGAGAATCACCTCTGACAAAGGTGTCTATATTCTTTAAGGAGGCGTTCGTCATCGTATAAGTGTGTGCTACATCGTTCACAACATCGCATTTTATCTTTCCGGTCAGCTCTCCTTCAATCCCAAGTGTGCATTTCGCATCGTTCACCGATTGAATCGAAAGATCCGTTCCTCCGTAAACATGCTTCACATCTTGATCCCATGTATCACCGTGGTAGGTTTTCCTGTCTGTATTGTTGTTAATCGTCGTGCTTCCGGAAAGTATAATCGTACCTTTTTCCTGCACACGAACCGCGCCGACCTTTGCCACAGCGTTACCCGTCACCGTGGTATCCTTAAGCTCAAAGATTCCGCTACCCATGCAGGTTATCGCGCCGCCGTCTTCTATCGTGTTCCCCGTTATGGTGCAGTTGTCGAAAACAGCCTTCGCCGTCACTTCCCTGTCGTTACCGGCCACACCGATCGTGACAACACCCCAGCTACCGCTAAACCCTGTCATCGTAACATTCTTAAACGTCACCGTAGTATTGCTTGCAGTCAGGTTGATTTTTCCATTCATGGTGAGGGTGTGGTTGTTGCCTTCAAGGGTTATGCTTTTCGTCCAATCGCCGCCTGCGTACTCGGCGTTCTTGACAAGGCTTATCGTTCCGCCATTTTCTACTTTCGTAACCGCGTCCGCAAGGCTCATGCGATTATATTCGTCCTCGCCCACATAAGCTTCGCCGTCCGTTGTCCATATAAGGTTCGTGTCGTTCACAACCGCATAAAGCTTTGTGTCAGCCTCACAGGTTATTGCACCCTCGGCAACCGTGGCGCCGCTCGTCGCGGTACCGAAGGTCTTCCCCGCCGCGTTGCGCTTGGTGGTGCTCCCCGTCTGCGTACGCTCACCATCCTTGAACGTAACTTTTCCATTGAAGTTTTCGCTAACATTAATCTTCGCACTTGGGTAGAGTCTCCACACGTTGTATGTATTATCTATTATCCTCGCATTTTCCGAAAGGTTGAGAGTGCCGTTTTCTGCAATCATTTCAACCGCGGCATAACTTGAATTGGTTTTACAATTTTTAATTTCGGATGTTCCGCTCATATTAAGCGTTCCGCTTAAGAATACCGCATTACCGTTACTTTCACATTTAGAGTCGCAAATCACCGAATTTTCGGTCATGTTAAGGGTGGCACCGCCATTGAC
>CAZRUB010000008.1:0-1689 GCA_964603185.1 uncultured Ruminococcus sp. | reverse complement strand
TAGAGTCGCAAATCACCGAATTTTCGGTCATGTTAAGGGTGGCACCGCCATTGACGTTAAATGCCCCTCCCCAATTGCCGTTATCTGTTGTTGTATAACCGTTTTTCACAACCGCGTCCTTCCCGAGTGTAACGATGGCGTTCTTTTTTATAGTCATCTTCCCAAGGGAATTAAAATCCAGAGTCACGTTGTTTAATGCTACATTCGCCTCCGCCGTTCCTTCCCCGATGTTAATAACGCCGGGCTTAGCGGCACCACTGTCGTTCTTAACCGTGCCGTCAACCTCTATCGTGTGCTTTTCGCCATTTATTGTAGCATCTTTCTTCCATGTTGTTGCGTTCCCTCCGTTGTAGCTCGGTATCGTATATGTAACATCCTTAACGAGGGTTATTTCGCCGCCCTTTGCCAAGGCGTCCGCAAAGCTCATTCTCGTATACTTGTCGGTTCCGATATAGCATTCGCCGTCCGTGCCCCAATAAACCCCGTCGCCGTCCGCAATTCCGGTAAGGCTTGTGTTGGTGTTCATGTTCTTAATGGTTCCCGTAAAGGTTTTGCCGCTTTCTATATTGGCAAACTTCGCCCCCGAGGTATAATATCTTGCGTCATAAACCTCAACCGTTCCGGAAAAAGACTCATCTATTGCAAGGCATATCTTTTCTGCGTAATCACCTGATGTCGCATTCTTGAAAATTTTAACCCCGTATTTTGCGTTATTTGTCTTTATTTCCGTATTTCCTTTCAGCGTGAGCAAAAATGTTTCTTCTGCTGAGTTTATCTCAATCGCGCCGTGCTCACTGCTTGCGGTACCGCATCCGCTTATTTTCACTCCGTCCAGGGTAACTTGACCTACTTTTCCTCCCATAAATATAGCGTCACCATTGTTTACTGCTTTGCAGTTTTCAATGCTTCCGCTCTTCATATCAAGCACGCCGGCAACAATTATGCCTCCGCCGCTTGCCGCTCCTCCGCCGTTTTTAACGTTAACGTTTTCCATAGTCACCGTCGCGGCGCCGTCCACCCTTATGTTTTGCTTATTGTTATTCAAATCAAACGTTACGTTTCTGGCCGTCACTTTCGCTGTAATTTTAATTTGCTTGGCATCATCACCCCCAAGCGTTATCGTGTGATTTCCGCCCTCCAGCGTGAAGGCCTTATCCCATGTTTCGCCCGCGTATTCCGCGTCAGCCGTAAGCGTAATTGTTCCGTTCGCTTGCACCGCATTGATCGCTTCGGCAAACGTTGCATAGCCCGTGTCGCCGATTTTGCACACGTTGCCTTCGGCAAATGCCGTTGCCGCAAAGGCGAGCATGAACACCGCTAAAAGCAGCAGCCCCTTTCCTATTGCTTTTTTCATGTTACATTCCTCCTTAAAATTTTCCGATGATTTTTATAATAAGCCGACATTTTCATGCCGCACCCGAAACAAAGCTTGGGCGAAGCAATAAAGTTAATAAAAATAGCTTGCCTATTTTGGTTCATTATACATCACCCCCCCGATTAATCAAGCCTTTAGCCCAAACATCAATATTTTAATTCAAAAAAAGATAATTTTGATAGCTTTTTACCCGTGAAAACACAACCCTCGGGGCAATTTCGCGAGAACGGACAGGTATTCGGCGTCAACGCGGAACGCATTTAAAGCCTCCCCTGTGTAAGGGGAGGTGGGCGAAAGCGAAATTCATTTCGCTT
>CAZRUB010000007.1:0-19596 GCA_964603185.1 uncultured Ruminococcus sp. | reverse complement strand
TCCCAGGTGACAGGTTATAATCTTAAGCTCTTCAATCGGCTTACCCATAAGAGCGGCGCAACGCTCGGAAACGTACTTGTGGCTTGTTCCGTGGAAGCCGTATTTTCTTATTTTCTTTTCCCTGTAAAGATTCATGGGAAGAGCATAAAGATATGATGTCTTAGGCATTGTTTGATGGAAAGCCGTATCAAATACGCCGACCATGGGAACGCCGGGCATTGCCTCCTCGCAAGCCTCGATTCCCGTAACGTTTGCCGGATTGTGAATGGGCGCCAAGGGATAGCACTCTCTCATAGCGTTTTTAACCTCTTCGGTTATTATTACGCTTCCGGAGAAGGCCTCGCCGCCGTGAACCACTCTGTGTCCCACTGCGTCAATCTCGGATATGCTTTTAATTACGCCGATTTCGGGATCGGTAAGGTACGACAAAATAATCTTTACCGCCTCCGCATGATTGGGCATTTCCTTGTCGAACTTCATTTTGTTGTCGCCGACTCTGTATTCGATGTTGGAGCCTTCTCTGCCGATTCTGTCGCAGTTTCCCTTTGCCATTACCTCATCGTTATCCATATTGATGAGCTGATACTTAACCGTTGAGCTTCCCGCATTAATAACTAAAATCTTCATCATTTTTCCTCTCTTTCCTTATTTCATAGCCTGAGCCTGCACGCAGGTTATAGCTATAACACCCACGATATCGTCCGCACTGCAGCCGCGTGACAAATCATTTATCGGCTTTGCGATACCCTGTGTAACGGGGCCGTAAGCCTCCGCCTTCGCAAGGCGCTGAACGAGCTTATATCCGATGTTTCCGGCATCAAGGTCGGGAAATACCAAAACGTTAGCCTTTCCCGCAACGGGCGAACCCGGAGCCTTTGACTCTCCCACCGAGGGAACCATTGCCGCGTCAGCCTGAAGCTCACCGTCAAGCTTAAGGTTGGGATAAAGCTCCTTCGCAATCTTCGTTGCCTCAAAAACCTTATCAACATCCGCATGCTTTGCGCTTCCCTTTGTGGAATGCGAAAGCATGGCAACATATGCTTCCTTCTCAACCAAAAGCTCAAACGACTCCGCGGAGCATGCCGCGATTGCCGCAAGCTTTTCGGGATCGGGATTCTGTTCAAGTCCGGAATCGGCAAAAATGAATGTTCCGTCCGCTCCGTACTCGCAATTCGGCACAACCATCAAGAAAAATGCCGAAACAAGCTTAACACCCGGCTTGGTCTTTATTATCTGAAGGGACGGACGCAGTGTGTTTGCCGTGGAATGGCACGCACCGGATACAACGCCGTCCGCGTCGCCCGCCTTTACCATAAGACATGCATAGTACATATAATCCGAAAGCGCGGTTTTCTTTGCCTCTTCGTAGGTCAAGCCTTTATTTTTTCTGAGCTCAACGAAAAGATTTAAATATTCCTCTGTTTTCTCATAGGTGTGAGGATTTACTATTTTTGCCTTCGAAATATCCAGTCCGCGGCTGTTTTCTTCAACCTCCTCGGGCGTTCCGATTATTATAAGGTTTGCAATATCCTCCTTCAAAACCTTTTCGGCCGCCTCAAAGGTTCTTCTGTCCATGGATTCCGGAAGAACTATCGTCTTTTTGTCAGCCTTCGCTCTTGCAATTGTGTTGTCAAGAAACTTACTCATTTTTTATACTTCCTTTCGCGATATTAAAACCAAGATTGGTACTTGATTTTTTCCTTTAGTTATATTAAAATATCCTTATACTCAATGCCCCGTGCATTTTTCGGGACAGAATTATCGGGATGTGAAAGCATGAAAACCGCCGCAATTATAGCAGAATACAATCCGTTTCACCACGGGCATAAATTTCATATTGAGGAAACGCGCCGCTTTGCGGACCGCGTTGTCGTTTTGATGAGCGGAAGCTTCGTCCAGCGAGGTGAGCCTGCCGTATACTCCAAATGGCAACGCGCCAAAAGCGCGGTGGAAAACGGGGCCGACCTTGTTTTGGAGCTTCCATGCTTTTATTCGCTTTCGTCAAGCCGCGATTTTGCTTTCGGTGCGGTGAAAATTCTCAGTGCCATGGGCGGAATCGATTTTCTTTCATTCGGTAGCGAAAGCGGTTCTCTTTCGCGTATTTTATCGGTTCCCGATACCGAGCCGTCCGAATATTCCGCGCTTATAAAGGATTTTCAAAAGCAGGGGCTTTCCTACCGTGCCGCAACATGCGCCGCCGCGAAAGCGCTTGACCTTTCGTACCCGACGGAGCCCAATGACCTTCTTGCCGCGGAATATGTTAAAGCCCTTCGCCTTCTTAAGAGCGACATATCGCCGATTGCGATAAAAAGAACCGTCGCCCACGACTGCGACGATGCTTCGGACTTTTACCTTTCCGCCTCCGCCTTAAGAAAGAAGCTTCAAAGCGGTGCAAGGATAAGCTCCTACGTTCCGTCGCTCCCAACCGAAGCACCGCTTTTCCACGAAGATATGAAAAAGCTTATATACCTCTCCGTTCTGAATTTAAATCCGGAAACGTATCCGATAAGAAGCGCATCCGATTATGAGCTTGTAAAAAGAATTTGCCGCACAAATCCCGAATCGGATTTTTCAACCTACCTATATAATATTAAATCAAAAAGGTACACAATGTCAAGAGTAAAAAGAACTTTATTACATATTTTGTTAAATTCGGGAGAAAAAATACCGGAATTTGAGTCTTATTTAAGGGTTCTTGCATTAAATAATAACGGAGCGGAAATTTTGTCCGAGGCAAAAAGACGCGGCGCGGTTAAAATCATCACAAAGCTGAAAAAGGAATACATCACCCAAAATCCGTCGCTTGCGCTGGATATAAAAGCCGCAGACATAAGAAGCATCGCCCTCGGCGAAAAAACGGGGAGCGACTTTTTCACCTCGCCCGTTAAGCTTTAAAAGGAGGCGGCACAATGCAAAACGAATTCGATTTTTCACCGGCAAGCTTCATCTCCGCAGGAGGAGAATATCCATCGCCGATATTTTGTAAATCCTTCAGCACCTCCCAAGTAAAAAAGGCCGTCCTTTATGTCGGATGCTTCGGAATGTACGAAGGGTATATAAACGGCGAAAAAATAAGCAATGTGCTTTACGGAACCTTGAACACCGATTTTCATCGCCGCGGCGCGATTGACTATAACGGCGTTCCCTTCGCGGAGGAAACGGAGCACCGTTTGTATTTTTCCGAATACGATGTTTCCGAACTCCTAAAAGACGGCGAAAACACGCTCTCTTTTTTAACCGGCTCGGGATGGTACGAAACACAAGGCGACACAAGCTACGGCTTTGTAAAGCTTTGCTTTCTTCTTAAAATTACCGACCTCGACGGCAAGCAATCTCTTGTTTTTTCCGACGGTGACACGGAAAGAAGCGAAAGCTTCATAACCGAATGCTCGCTTTTAACCGGCGAAACCCATGATTACAATCGTCCCTCGCCCCTCTCGCTCAGTCGCTTTAAGTGTGAAAAAGCGATCGTCGAAAAAGCTCCCGATACCCATTACTATCTTGCCGATTGTCCGCCCGACCGTATTATCCGCCATATAACGCCCAAGCTTGTTTCCGTGTGCGGCGAAAAACGGATATACGATGTGGGCGAGGTGATTTCGGGCTTTCCCGTATTCACCTCCCTTCAAGGCGAAAAATCCGAAATTTCGGTTCGCCTGGGCGAGCTTTTGGATGACAACGGTGCACTTTCCGACAGTCATGTCTATAACCAGCACATGCGTTTTATTTCGGACGGTGAAGAGCGCAAAATGTACACACGCTTTACGTGGTTTTGCTTCAGATATTTTGAGGTTACGGGAAGCTGTACCGTGAATTCCTGCGCCGTATGCCACAGTGACGTCAATATCAATTCCTCGTTTTCCGCCGACTCGGAAATCTTAAATTGGTATTACAACGCATTTTTGCGAACCCAGCTTTATAATATGCACGGCGGTGTTCCCTCGGACTGTCCGCATGCGGAGCGGCGCGGCTATACCGGCGACGGTCAGCTTGTGTGTAACGCGGCGATGAGCTGGCTTGACGCTCAAAGCTTCTATAAAAAGTGGATTTACGATATTGCCGACTGTCAGGACTCCGAAAGCGGGCATGTACAGTACACCGCGCCGTTTCTCCCTTCCGGCGGAGGCCCGGGCGGATGGGGCTCCGCCATCGTCAACGTGCCCTATGAATATTACCGCCACTACCGCGACGTGAGCGTTCTTTCGGACCTTTTTCCGAAAATGCTTAAATACCTTTCTTACATGGAGGCTCACTCCGAAAACGAGCTTGTGGTATCCGACCGCGAAAACGCATGGTGCTTGGGAGATTGGTGCACACCGGAGCAGACCGAGCTTAATCTTTTCGACGGCGTTAAAATTCCCGCGCCCTTCGTAAATACGTATTTTTACATAAAGTCCATGATGCAGGTATCCGAAATCGCCGCTTTATTAAAGCATGTTAAATATCTTCCGAAGTTATCGGAAAATATAAAGCTAAAGAAGACCGCACTCACGGAAAAATATTTTGACCCGAAAAGCGGCGATTTTTGCGAAAATATCCAGGGCGCAAACGCATTTGCCGTCGACATAGGCTTAGGAAACGAAAAAACCGTAAAAAACACAGCGGAGCACTATAAACGACTCGGCCGTTACGATACCGGAATTTTCGGTACAGACATTGTGACGCGTGTCCTTTTCGAAAACGGTTGTGCCGATATCGCGCTTAAGCTTCTCACAAGCCGCAGCAGTGTTTCTTTTTACTCCGAAATGAAGCAGGGCTCCGCAACGCTTTGGGAATACTGGAACGGTACGCGTTCACACTGTCACCCGATGTTCGGCGCCGCTTCGGCTTACCTTGCCGAATTTGTTTTGGGGATTTTCATCCCGCGCAATATTACGGACAGTCGAATAACAATCCGTCCCCTTGCTTTGGAAAGCGTCAAACGCGCTTCCGGGCACATGAACACATACCTCGGCAAAATCAGCGTTTCCTATGATGAGGAGCAGGCAACGGTCAGGATGCCTAAGAACCTCAGCCTAAGCATTTGCATTCCGAACAGAAAAATAACCGTAATAAAAGAATGAGGGCAAAAGCCCTCATTCTTTTATTACAATACGAGAATACGCTTTTACAGCTCATTTATGCTTCCGACGTTAAAGCTTACAACTCCCATTGAGCCGGGAGCAACCTCGTATTCGTCAAAGGTTATCACGATATCGCCCGATTCCGTTATGTAAAAATTCTCATTCCCGGTAATTTGGGAAAATCCCATATCGCCAATAAAATATATCACCGCATCGTCATTTTCCATTTGCTCTTCCATCTGATGCTTGATGTTTTCGGTTAAAAGCGTTTTCCAATCCTCAATTCCCGAATAGATATCGGAAAGCTCTATCACGCGCTCTTTTGTCTTGTCAACGGTGAAATCACGCCTGAACTCGGTCCCTCCCGCCATTACAAGGCATGTTGTAATTTCCACGGAAAAATATTTTTCGTTGTCCGTTATCACCTTGTAATCATTGGTGATGCTGTAGCGTGCACTTTCGCCGGTCATCTTATTATATTCGGCTCCCACGGCATCCTTATCGTCCTCGTACATTTTTATGAAGCGGGAAACATATTCGTTAATTTTTTCGTTAAGCTCGTCGGTGGCTTTTCCCAAGCCCTCCGCCTCCGGAATTTTTATATCGGCGGCAAAATAGCCCGCTCTGTCTTTATATTCTCTGAACGTCACGGCTCTCGCCACATCGCCTATTACCGGTATCTTATACATTGCGTTCGCGACCGTATATCCCGAATTTGCGGCACCCACGAAAACAATTACCGCCGCGGCGGCACCCAATGCCGCTTTTTTAATTTTACTCATATGACCCTGCCTTTCCTTTTTTAAAATTCTTGCTTTTGTCACTTCGCTTGCGTCCTCACCCGTATTCAGGCTTTCGTTCAGCAAAGCCTCCAGCCTATCATCATTCATAGCCTCTTGCCTCCAGTTCTGATTTTATAATACCCTTGGCTCTGTGCAATCTGCTTTTTAACGTCCCCTCACTGACGGAGAGAGCCTTTGCCGCCTCCGCACATGTAAGATTTGCACCGTAGTATAATAAAATCGGTATTTTGTACTTTTCGTCAAGTCCGTCCGTTATTTCGATAACGGCCTTATGTATTTCCTTTTTTACCACCTCTTCCTCGATATCCGTGTCCGCCGCCGCTTGATACTCCCGGTCATCAATAGGTTGTGACGGCGCTATTTTTTGTCGGCGGATTTTTTTCTGCAGTGAGCTTTTATACGTGTTTAAGCATATTTTCATCAGTAAGGCCTTCACATTTCTTTCGCGGTCAATGTGCTTTCCCATAGCGCAAAGAAAGGTTTGCTGATATAAATCGTCAGCGTCAAAGGCACTTTTTTCAAGCCTTAAGCAAAGAGCGTATACCGCCCTGCCGTATTCATTCATCAATTCTTCAACCACCGCCGCTCCTCCTTTCACTTATATATTATCGCAATTCGTCTTTTGGTTGCATGTTTTTTGAATGATTCTCTCCAAAAAGTGAGGCGGCCCCGAATTTTTGGGGGCAAAAAAAGCGGAAGGGACTGCCTGCTCTGTTGCAAATGTCCCTTCCGCTGATTTTTTTACATTTTTTATTCATCCATACAAAAGCTTGTATATTTTCTTGTAAAACGAAATTTTTTTCAAATATCCGTCCGTTTCCTTAAAGGGACATTTTTTTAACGTTATACCGTCGTCCGAAAACTCCGTGCTTTTAAGCCACTCATCAGCATTTCCCGCGCCTGCGTTGTATGCCGCGAGTGCCGCCGTTTCCGAACCGGAATATCGTTTTAAGAGATAATCAAGATAAAAGCAACCCATTTTTATGTTCACTTCAGGCTCCGAAACCCTTTCCGCCAGTGTGGCATCACCCATTTTTTCGGCGCACCAAACAGCGGTTTCTTTAGTTATCTGCATAAGACCGACCGCTTCCTTCGGCGATACGGCACTTTCATCAAAGCCGCTTTCCGCCTTTATGAGTGCATAAATCAAATGCCTGTCTACGCCATAGCTTTCGCTTACATCATCTATAATTTCTTTATGCGAAACCTTTAAGGCATTCACTGCCGCACTTGCCAGCAAGCCCAATACAAAGGCCACGGCCAACATCCTAATAAGCCTCTTCATTTATTGCAAACCAATCCCTTTCATTATGCAATCAAGCTCACTGAAAAGCTCATCCGAGCCATTGTTGTTTTTGATTATGCAATCCGCTTTTTCTCTTATCGCGTTAAGCGAGCGTGCCGCCACCCTTTTTTTCGCTTCGGTTATATTCAAAGAGTCACGCTCCATTATCCTCCGTACTCTTATCTCATCATCGGCATCAATCAAAAGAACACTGTCACACAACGCATCGCATCCGGCTTCATATAAAAGCGGCGCATCCAAAACTATAAAGCCACCCGTCCTTTCAATCAGAGCCTCCGCACGCTTTTTTATATATTTATGCGTGATTTTATTCAAAATTTTCAGTTTTTCCGGGCACGAAAAAACAATCACTCCCAACGCACGCCTGTTTAGCGTTCCGTTTTCAATGGCATAAGGAAACTCCGCTTTAATTTCCTCCAATGCTTCTCCGCCCGCTCCCGTAACCTCATGACTCAGCTTATCCGCATCTATAATATACGCACCGTTTTTCGCAAAATATTCCGCCGCCGTGCTTTTTCCCGCGCCGGTGCCTCCCGTTAAGCCCAATACATATTTCATTTTGCATCATACCACGAATAGCCGCTTTTTGCTTCGGCAACAAGCGGAGCGGTAAGCTTCGCCGCGGCTTCCATTTCCCTTTCAAGAATAATTTTCACCTTATCCTCCTCCGCTTTATCGCACGATACAATAAGCTCATCGTGTACCTGAAGAATAAGACGCGCCGTATCGGTTTCGTTTTTTAATGCCTTCGATACGTTCACCATGGCAATTTTTATTATATCCGCCGCCGTGCCCTGAACCGGTGTGTTCATAGCCGCACGCTCTCCGAAGGAGCGAACGTTGAAATTTAACGAGGAAAGCTCCAGAATCGGACGTCTGCGATTGTAAAGCGTTTTGACATAGCCTGTTTTTTTCGCTTTTTCAACAACATTCTCCAAAAAGCTCTTTACTCCCGGATAAGCTTTGAAATACGCATCTATATATTGCTTTGCTTCATTGCGCGTTATTCCCAAATCCTTTGAAAGTCCGAATTCACTGATGCCGTAAACTATTCCGAAATTAACCGCCTTTGCGCGGCGACGCATTGCCTCCGTTACCGCTTCCTCCGATACGCCGAATACCTCTGCTGCGGTTCTTCTGTGAACGTCCACTCCGTCGGCAAAGGCTTCAATCATCGCCTCATCTTCGGACATATGCGCAAGAACTCTAAGCTCTATCTGGGAATAATCGGCATCCACCAATACCCTGTCACGGCTTTCCGCGGTAAACATTTTACGGAGCTGCCTTCCCTCCTCCATTCTGACGGGAATGTTTTGAAGATTCGGATCATTCGAGCTCAGCCTTCCGGTAGCGGTAGCCGTTTGATTAAAGGTTGAATGAATTTTTCCGTCGCGGTCCACAAGCGGCAGCATTCCGTCAACATAAGTTCCCTTAAGCTTTGTCAGCTGACGATATTCCATAACCGCATCCACAATTTCATATTTTCCCGAAAGCGCCGAAAGCACATCGGAATCGGTTGAATATCCGCTTTTTGTTTTCTTCACCGGCGGAATCCCCATATGCTCAAACAAAACAACACCCAACTGCTTGGGGGAATTTATATTGAATTCCTCCCCCGCCATAAATGTTATAGCCTCCGTAAGCCCCTCTATCCTGATATCGAGCGCTTTGCCGTAGGCCTCAAGGCTTTGTGTATCTACCGTAAAGCCGTAAAGCTGCATGTCTGCGAGCACCCTCAAAAGCGGAAGCTCAATATCCGAAAGCAGATGCTCCTGCCCGTTTTCCTTAATAATGCGTTCAAGCTCCGTTTTAAGCTCGCGCACAGCCGTCACAACAGAGAATGCTTTTTTCAGCTTTTCGGGATCGCTTAAAATGCTTTCATCCTTTTTATACTCACCCGTGTCAAACACCTCACGCTCCAAATACGAAAGCGCCAGTCTTGAAATGCCGTAATCCCCAAACGTAGGGTCGACAACATATGCCGCAAGCGATATATCGGTTACGTAGCTTTCGTAGCCTATACCCGATTTTCCCAAAAGAACGATATCATCCTTTATTCCGTGAGATACCTTTTTTATCGTTTCGTCCTCAAACACACTTCTGATTTCTTCCGGGGCGATTTGCGTGAAATACACATTGTTACCCGCAAGATAAGCCATTGCAAGATAGCTTCCGGATTTATCCTTGAAAATATAATAGCAAAATTCCTTCTCGGCCCTTGCCGCATTGATAACAGCCTCGGAGCTTGTTATCATCAATGCCTCCCTCTCACTCACACCTGCGGATTTTTTGAGCTTTTTTAAGAAGCTTCTGAATTCCAACCTCACAAAAAGCTCGGATAATTTTTCTTCGTTCCACTCTTTAACGCGGCAATCCGAAATTTCCTCTTTCACGGGACTCAAAACGTCAATTGTCGCCAAATATTTGCTGAGATATGCCGAATCCTTCCCCTCCGAAAGCTTTTTCTTTGCCGCGGGTCCTATTTTTGCTGTTTCGATGTTTTCATAAACGGAATCCACACTTTTATATTCCGAAATAAGCGAAAGCGCCGTTTTCTCCCCTATTCCGGGAACACCGGGAATGTTGTCCGAGGCATCGCCCATCAACGCCTTGACATCTATAAATTCCGTCGGCGTAACACCGTATTTTTCAAAAACCGCTTTATCGTCATAAACCGTGGTTTCGGTCGTTCCCTTCGCCGTTACCGTAAGGTGAATTTTTACAAGCTCCGACGCAAGCTGCAAATCGTCCTTATCACCCGTTAATATATTGCACTCGATTCCGTCGCTCTCGCACCTTTTTGCCACGGTTCCTATTATATCGTCGGCCTCATAGCCCGGAAGCTCCAAAACCCTCACATTCATTGCCGAAAGCACTTCCTTTATAATCGGCATCTGCACGCAAAGCTCCTCCGGCATTTTCTTTCTTTGTGCCTTGTAAGGCTCGTACTTTTTATGGCGAAATGTAGGCTCCTTAAGGTCAAAAGCCACCGCAACGTAATCCGGCGATATGCTTTCGAAATTTCTGAAGAAAATATTAAGAAAGCCGTATACCGCATTTGTATATGTCCCTTCCTTGTTGGTAAGAAGACGAATTCCGTAGAAAGCGCGATTCATTATACTGTTTCCGTCAACTATAAAAAATTTTTTCATTGCGAACACCTCCGTTTTTTATTTTGGCGCTTGCTTTTCAGGCAAGCATATGCTCGGCGAAAATCAAAATTATCGCTTCGGTTATTATAAGCGCCGTCGGAGCCGTAATTCTGAAAAGCATTTTATTCGTTTTGTGCCTGAAAATCACCATCGCCGAAATCGAACCTATTCCGCCGGCCAAAAGCGATGCCGTAACAAGACATATTTCCGGTATTCTTTCTTTTTTCCGCACGGCCGCAAGCTTATCAAAGCCGTAAAGCAAAAAAACGAAAGCATTCCATATCCATATATAAGCCAAAAAAGCCTCTCTCCGTTTCCTTTTTGTTTCGAAGGATATTGCCTTCAATCGGCGCTCAATATCCTTTTTGCCGTATATTCATCGGTAATCAGCGTATCGATAATTCCCGTCTTAAGCGCCCCTACGATTGCTTCGGCTTTATTTTCCCCCGATGCGACCGCAATCGTTTCTTTTGCATTTTTCAAATTTTCTTTTGAGGCGCATAATGTGTTTTCGTATATATCCAAAAGCCTTCCGTCGGCGTCGAAAAAATGCGTGGCGACATCCCCTATCACCGATGAGCATTTTTCTCTGTAACCGAATATTTTTCCGAATGTCCTTATTATTTCGCTGTTCCCTATACCGATTACGGCAACATCAATATCGTTCCATAAATCGCAAAGCCTTTTATAATACGACGTGTTTTTAAAAAGCTCGCAATCTTTGACTGAATCGGGGCGGTAAGGAAACCACGCATATTTTATTTCGGCACCTATCCTGTCCGCGAAGCTTCTTGCCAATTCGTTCGACAAAAAACAGGCTTGCTCCCGGTCTGTCGCGCCGAAAAGCGGAAAAACGACATTATTCGAAGCATTTGAATAATTTAATTCACCAATCAGCCTTTCAATGGTTCTCCCCCATGAGATGCCGATTTTTTTATTGCCGCTTTTAATAAGCCTCTCTATATAAGCCGCCGCTTTTTTCACGGTCATCAAAAGGCAAAGCTCTTCATTGTCGCGGCTGACGCCGCATATAACCGCATTTTCGATTTTGAATTCGGCACAAATTTTATTTTCCAGCTCCGTTAATGCAATTTCGGGATTTTGTATCCTAACCTCCACAATTCCCTCTCGTTCGGCATCGCTTAAAAGCTTTGAAACCGTCTGGCGGGACAAATTCATTATTTTTGCAACCTCATTCTGAGTGTGCTTTTTTTCGTAGTATAATATTGCCGCTTCCTGCATCTGTTTTTTATGAAGCTCCAATTTTCCACCCACTTTCAAGCGTTTTGTTTCAGACGAAGCGTGCCCGTACCCTTTTTATCGCCCGAGAGATTTTCACTGCTTATGATTATATCATTAATTATACCTTAAGTCAAGCTTTTAACATTTGTACTTGGCATATGTTAAAAGCCGTGCTATAATTTTAAAAAACTAACAAAGGAAGCGATAAACATGCTTGTAACAATGAAAGAAATGCTTGCGGACGCAAAGAAAAACCATTACGCAATTCCCGCCTTTGACATAAGCAATTACGAAATGATGAAGGCCGTGCTTGAAACCTGCGAGGAAGAACAATCTCCCGCACTTTTAATGACACTGGGCGTGGATACCGAGGGCCGAAATCTTCAGCTTATTTCCTCTATGATAAGGGGCGCCGCGGAGCATTTTACCATCCCCGTATGCCTTCACATGGACCACGCGACCGATATTGATTTCATTAAATACGGCTGCGATAACGGCTACAGCTCCGTTATGTATGACGGCTCGGTTCTCCCCTTTGACGAAAACGCAAAAAACACCGCACTTGTTACCGAGTATGCCCATAAGAAAGGAATCACCGTGGAGGCAGAGCTCGGTCACGTCGGCAATGCGAGCGTAGGAAGCATAAGCGAAACGAGAACGGATCAAGATCCCGGCGAAAGCCTTACGGTTCCCGAGGAGGTTAAAAAATTTGTGGAGATAACCGATGTCGATGCCCTGGCGGTAGCTGTCGGTACATCTCACGGCGTATACCGAAAAACGCCCGAGCTTCGTATTGACAGGCTTGACGAAATAACCGCCGTTTGCGACAGGCCGCTTGTTCTCCACGGCGGAAGCGGAACGCCTTGCGACCAAATAAAAGCCGCCGTTCATCACGGAATCACAAAAATAAACATATATTCCGACGTATTATTTGCCTTAAACCAAGGCTTAAGGCAAAAGCTTAATTCTATCACAAATCCGTCCACATGGCCGTTCCTTGTTTATGAGGACGCGATGAAAATGATGAAGGACGTTATCAGAAGCAAAATACATGAATTCGGCAGTGCAAAAAGGATATAAGAAAGGAAAAAAAGCATGAAAACAAAAGCGGTACGTCTTTACGGCGAAAAAGATTTAAGACTTGAAGAATTCGAGCTTCGTCCGATCACCTCGGGAGAGCTTTTAATTAAAATCATTTCAGACAGTGTTTGTATGTCAACCCACAAAACCGCACTTCAAGGCGCAAAGCATTTACGTGTTCCCGACGATGTTGCTGCAAATCCCGTTATAGTGGGGCACGAATTTTGTGCGGAGGTTGTTGAGGTCGGCGACAAATGGAAGAATAAATATTCCGTCGGCGACAAGGTCGTTATGCCTCCCGTGCTTTCATACCTCGGCGGCGCAAAAACCGTAGGCTACTCCTTCGGCGAAATCGGCGGTGTATCCACTTATTCCATCGTTTACGAGCATATCTTGGAAAACGGCTACCTCCTTAAATTAAACAGTGACGGTTATTTTAACGGCTCGCTTATCGAGCCCGCTTCCTGCGTAATAAGAGGCTACAAGGCAAGCTATCACCTTGATGCGAATTATAACTGCATTCCCGGGATAAAAGAAGGCGGAAGCGTTGCCATTCTTGCGGGGTGCGGCCCCATGGGCTTGGTTGCGACAGACCTCGCCCTCCACGGACGGGTTAAGCCCTCGCTTGTTGTCGTAACCGATATCGATGACGTAAGGCTTAAGCGTGCCGAAGCTGTTTTTCCGACCGAAAAAGCCGAAAAGGACGGCATTAAGCTTGTGTTTAAAAATACATCCGATAAGGATGAGCTTTTATCTCTTACCGACGGCAAGGGCTTTGACGATGTTTTCGTATATGCCCCCATTCCCGCCGTGGTTGAGCTGGGTGACGCTCTGCTGGGCTTTGACGGCACCTTGAATTTCTTCGCCGGCCCTCTTGACAAAAATTTCAGCGCCGTCTTCAATTTTTACAATGTTCACTATGCTCAGCATCATGTTGCGGGTACCAGCGGAAGCACTCCCGAGGACATGAGGGATATTGTTGACTTAATCGGCGAAGGAAGGCTTGACCCTTCCGTTATGATAACTCATATAGGGGGCATCGATGCCGCAATCGACACCACCCTAAATCTTCCCAAAATCCCCGGTGGCAAAAAGCTTATATATACGCATATCAATCTTCCCCTGACCGCACTTTCGGACTTCGAAAGGCTCGGAAAAACCGACGAACGCTTCAAGACCCTTGACGAAACAGTCAAGGAGCATAACGGTCTTTGGTGTGCCGAAGCGGAAAAATACCTGCTTGAAAATTTTTAAGCAGCATCGAATCAAAAAAACGGCGGAAATCCGCCGTTTTTTGATTTTAAAACTTGAAGTATTCCTTTGCATTGTAATACGAAACGCCGGTCACGATTTTTGTGAGCGCTTCTTTATCGTCGGGATATTCGCCCGCTTCAACCCACTCACCCACAAGTGAGCACAAAATTCTTCTGAAATATTCATGTCTGGGATAGGACAAGAAGCTTCTGCTGTCGGTCAGCATTCCGATAAATCCGCCGAAAAGCCCTAAGTTTGCAAGTGCCTTCATCTGGTTTGTCATTCCGTCGTAATTATCGTTAAACCACCATCCCGAGCCGAACTGAAGCTTTCCGCGCGCTTCGGATGATTGGAAGTTTCCTATCATGGTTCCCAAAACGTAATTATCCTTGGGGTTTAAGTTATAAAGCACCGTTTTCGGAAGTGCGCTTCTTTGCTCCGCCTCGCTTAAAAGTGCCGAAAGCTTTTCCGCGATAAGCGTATCGTTAACCGAGTCAAACCCCGTATCCGCACCGAGGAGGTCAAACATCCTTTTGTTGTTGTTCCTCATTGCTCCGATATGAAGCTGCATGCACCATCCGCGCTTTTGATATTCACCGGCGCAGTGAAGGAGAATTTCCGTCCTGTAGATATCCGCTTCGGCTTCGGTAAGAGCTCCTCCCGCCGCTTTTTTCTCAAACACCGCCCGTGCGTCACCCGTTTCGAAGGGAACCGTATCGAGGGCGTGATCCGAAAGACGGCAACCGACCGAGTCAAAATAAGCTATTCTTTCGCTTAAAAAGCTTTTAACTCCGTCAAAGTCCTTTATTCCCGCACTCTTTATGTAGTCCATAAACGTATCTCTTCCGATTTCAACCGCCTTATCGGGACGGAAGGTCGGCAACACCTTCGCGGAAAATCCCGAAAGCTCCTTATGATACGAAAGGTCATCCTTCGGGTCATCCGTTGTGCAAATAACCTCAACATTGGATTTCTTTATGAGCCCCTGTGCCGAAAACGACGCGTCGTTAAGCTTTTCGGAGCATATATCCCATATTTTTTTCGCGTTTTTTTCGTTCAATATTTCATCTGTTCCGAAATATCTTTTAAGCTCCAGGTGCGTCCAATGATATAACGGATTTCCTATAAGCAACGGCATTGTTTCCGCCCACTTTTTCCACTTTTCGAAATCCGGCGCAGAGCCTGTTATATATTCCTCGTCGACTCCGTTCGACCTCATCTGACGCCATTTATAATGGTCGCCTCCCAAAAAAACATCATACGGACTTTTAAAACGATAATCCTCGGCAATTTTTTTCGGTTCAAGATGACAATGATAGTCAATAATCGGCAGCTGTTCAACTTTTTCGTAAAGCCTTTTCGCGGTTTTGTTTTTCAGCATAAAATCGTTGTTAATAAAGCTCATAACGTAACTCCTTCCTTAAATATGGATATTTCTCTGTAGCCGTTTTTTTCATTTTTTGTTTTTTCGCCGGAAGCAACCGAAATGACGTAATCCAAAAGCTCTTCCGTAAGGCTTTTTCCTTCGACTGCCTCTCCCGCATCAAAATCGATCCATTCCGGCTTCTTTTTAAATAGCGCCGTATTTGTCGATATTTTCACTGTGGGCACCGGTGCACCGAGCGGTGTTCCCCTTCCGGTGGTAAACAATATCATATGCGCTCCCGCAGCGGTAAGGTTTGTAACCGCGACAATGTCGTTACCGGGGCCGTTCAAAAGCGAAAGCCCGTTTCTTTTCACAACATCGCCGTAATTTAAAACATCCACAACCCGTGCATTACCGCCCTTTTGCACACAACCGAGCGATTTTTCCTCCAGGGTTGTTATTCCTCCGGCTTTGTTTCCGGGAGAGGGATTTTCATATATAACCTGCCCGTGTCTTTTATAATAATCCTTAAAATTATTTATAAGCTCAACAGTTTTTTGAAATATTTCTTCGTTTTCCGCACGCTGCATCAAAAGCTGCTCCGCACCGAACATTTCGGGCACCTCGGTAAGAACCGTTGAGGCCCCCATGGAAATAAGGGCATCGGAAGCCCTTCCCACAAGCGGATTTGCGGTTATACCGCTTAATCCGTCGCTTCCCCCGCATTTTAAGCCGACCTTAAGACGCGATATATCAATTTTCGTGGGAGCAAATCCGTCACGATAGGCTTCAAGCTCACAAACAAGCCTTACACCCTCTTCTACATCGTCGGTTACGTCCTGGCAGTTTAAGAATTTAACCCTATCCTCATCATAAGCTCCCAGCACCTTCTTCATCTCGGGAATATTGTTGTTTTCACACCCCAACCCAAGCACGAGAACTCCGGCCGCATTCGGATGATTTATAAGCCCCTTTAAGATTTTCTGTGTAACCGCCATATCGTCGCCGAGCTGCGAGCATCCGAAGGGATGCGGAAAATTGAACGCTCCCGTTCTTTCGGCTATTTTTTCCGCGGTTTTATTAACACATCCGACCGTGTTGATTATCCATATTTCGTTTCTGATACCTACATCGCCGTTTTTTCTTATATATCCCGAAAAGGTTCTTTTTTCATAATGCGGGATATCATAAAACCGCGGCTCATACTTGTAGGAAATTATATCGTTCAAATTTGTTTTAAGGTTGTGCGAATGGATATGCTCACCTTTTTTTATGTCCCGGGTCGCGTGCCCTATGCTGTATCCGTATTTAATTACGTCCTCGCCGAGAAAAATATCGCAATCGGCATATTTATGACCGTCGGAAAGGTTTATAAAGCAATTATCGCGCTCTGTAATTTTCATTTTTTCACCCATTTTTTAAAGATATTTTTCTATTTCGGGAAGTAAAAAGCTTAAGTCCTCACCCCAGAAATCCTTATTCTTAAGAATATCCTCCGTGCTCTTTTCCTTCATAAAGCGTTCTACATCCTTATCGTCGTTTGTCATGTCTGTTTTGTAAAACTCCAAAAGCCGTGCGAATGAGAAGATAAGGTTTTCGGGCATTTTGCCGGTTTTCTTTATATAACCCAATATTGAAGGCAGAACACGCACGCGGAATTTACTTACGGAATTCAGCGCAATAGAAGAACAGTAGTGTTTTATATAGGGGTTTTCAAAACGCGTAAACACGGAATCCGCATAGCTCATAAGCTCTTCCTTCGGAAGCTCCAACGTAGGTATTATTTCATCGTAAACGCATTTTTTCAAAAACTCATGCAGCTTTTCGTTTTTCATGCAGTCGCCGACGGTTTCCACTCCGGAAAGCAGGGCATAAGGTATCATGGCCGTGTGCGCGCCGTTTAATATGCGCACCTTCCTTGTGCGATATGCCGACATATCATCCGTCACTATAACGTTAAGGCTCGTTTTATCAAACGGAATTTCATAAACCTTATCCTTCGGCCCTTCAATTACCCAAAGATGGAAATATTCCGATGTATTAAGCATTTTATCCTCGCTATCGATCGCTTCTGCCTCGTCCTTGGGATAACCCGTATTAATTCTGTCCACCAACGTATTGCAAAAAACATTGTCATTTTCAATGTAGCTCTTAAATTCGTCGCCGAAGCCCCATTCGTCGGCGTAGCGGAGAATGATTTTTTTAAGCTCATCACCGTTTTTTTCAATCAATTCACAGGGCAAAAAAACAAACCCCGGAAGTCCCAAATCAAATCTTCTTTTCAAAAGCGCGGCAACCTTTGCCGGAAAGGACTTGGGAGGTGCCGCATCGGGATTATCCCCCGCCGAATAGCTTATTCCCGCTTCCGTCGTGTTGGATACAACGAACCTAAAATCCGGATTTTCCGCAAGCTTTAAATATCCTTCATAATCGTCATACGGGTTTATCGTGCGCTCTATAACGTCAATAACCTTTTTTTCGACACCCTCGGCTCCGCGAATGATATGCGTATATTTGCAATTCTGTTTTTCGAGAAGAGAACACATTCCTTCTTTAATGGGCTGAACAACCACAACCCCTCCGTTAAAATCGGTCTGCTCATTTACATATTGAAGCATCCAATCGAAAAAACCTCTCAAAAATCCGCCTTCACCGAACTGTATTACCCTTTCCGGTCTTTTAACCTTGTCACTGTTATACATAATATTTCGCTCCCTTCTTTTTCTTTATAGGAATATAATATATGTTTTTTCTTCTCATTTCCTTAAGATTTATGTTGTTTTTCACATTTTTTCTTGATTTTTTTGTTATTTTGACTTATAATAAACCCGAGGTGATAAAATATGAAGCTTAATCGACTCGGCACAAATTCTTTTTCCATTACCGAAGATAATGTGCCCAAATCGTCGCCGAGCGAGGGCGCAGGCGGCTTTTATTACGAACATTTTGTCCGCCCGGGAGCATACGCATTGTCCGGCGGTCATTATCATACCCTCTATGAAATTTATTTCCTCGCAAGCGGGAGCTTAAGCTATTTTATCGAAAATAAGGTTTTCCGTGTCAATCAGGGCGACCTTGTTTTAATTCCAAAGCGTGCGATACATAAAACAATATATGACGATACCCCGTCCGACAGATATCTCTTAAATTTTTCGTCGACCTATATTTCCTCCGCACTGTCGGAGCCCGTGCGAAATCTCTTCTGCTCAAACATTTACATTCCTTCCCCCGATATACTGCCCAAAATAACGGATATTTTTGAAAAAATAGGCAATGAATATCCTGTTGCGGATTCCTACTCAGGCGCATTGATTTCCTGCTATATGACGGAGCTTTTCACACTTTTGTTAAGAAACCCCTCTTCGGACGTCGCGGAAAAATCCACCGTGGGAAGCATACCGATAGAAAACGTCATGAGCTATATAACCGCGCACTTTAACGAGGCACTGACTCTTGAGGATATGGCGGCCATGGCCTCTCTTTCGCCAAGCTATTTTTCACGTATTTTCAAAAACATAACCGGCTTTGGCTTTAAGGAATATATCACAATCAAACGGATAAAGGAGGCCGCCAGGCTTCTTTCCCACACCGACCGCTCGGTTTGCTCCATCGCATATGATTGCGGGTTTAACGATTCAAACTATTTTTCCTTTGTTTTCAAGGAGCTTAACGGAACCTCACCCCTGCGCTACAGAAAGCAGCATCGCTCAAATTCGGGCAAGGCGAAATAAAAAAACATGCACTTTCAAAGGCTTATTGCCCTTGGGGTGCATATTTTTTCATAAAACCTTATACATTGAGGAGGCATCTTCTTTTCTTACCGTTTCGTTTACCATGGCAACCTCTACCTTTACTTTCTTCTCACCGAAGGAAATTTCAATAACGTCGCCGATTTTAACGTCCGTCCCCGGTTTTGCCGTTTTTCCGTTAACCGAGACCCTTCCGCCGTCACACGCTTCCGCCGCAACGGTTCTCCGCTTTATAATTCTCGAAACCTTAAGATATTTATCAACACGCACAAAATCACCTCCGACCGCATAGCTGAAAGAAAGGACGCTTTTATTAAAGCGCCCTTTCTTTTCCGCAATTATTTTACGATGTCTTTAAGAGCCTTACCTGCTTTGAAAGCGGGAACGGTTGTTGCAGGAATCTTAACCTCAGCGCCTGTCTGGGGGTTCTTGCCCACGCGTGCCGCACGCTTTCTTGCCTCAAACGTTCCGAAACCTACAAGAGCAATCTTATCGCCCTTCTTAAGTGTTTCGGCAACAACGTCTGTAAATGCTGCGAGAGCCTTTTCAGCGTCCTTCTTTGTGAGACCGGTTTTTTCTGC